>NZ_JBOICG010000426.1:0-6993 GCF_050739995.1 Pseudomonas sp.
GTGGGAGGGGGCTTGCTCCCGATAGCTATGTATCAGCCAGCGCATTTGGCGACTGATGCACCGTCATCGGGAGCAAGCCCCCTCCCACATTTGACCCCCATCGTTTTCGAGACAGCAAAAAGGCGCCTTTCGGCGCCTTTTGCTTTGTTGCGATCAACTATCAGGCCATTTCCGCCGTAGTCTCGAACTCGAAGGTCAGCTCGCCGTCCTTCAGATCGATATGCACCACGCCACCATGGTCGGACAACTCGCCGAACAGGATCTCCTCGGCCAGCGGCCGTTTGATCTTGTCCTGGATCAGGCGCGCCATTGGGCGAGCGCCCATTGCCGCGTCGTAGCCACCTTCCGCCAGCCAGTTGCGCGCCGCGTCCGTGACATCCAGCTGTACGCGCTTGTCTTCCAACTGCGCCTGAAGTTCGGTGAGGAACTTGTCCACCACACTCTTGATAACCTCATGGCTGAGGCGACCAAATTGAATAATGGTGTCCAGACGGTTGCGGAACTCCGGCGTAAAGCTCTTCTTGATGACTTCCATCGCATCGGACGAGTGATCCTGATGCGTGAAGCCGATCGAAGCCCGCGCAGCCGTTTCGGCACCGGCGTTGGTGGTCATGATCACGATCACGTTGCGGAAGTCCGCCTTGCGCCCGTTGTTGTCGGTCAGGGTCCCGTGATCCATCACCTGCAGCAGCAGATTGAAGACTTCCGGGTGGGCCTTCTCGATTTCATCGAGCAGCAACACGCAATGCGGCTGCTTGGTGATGGCTTCGGTCAACAGGCCGCCCTGGTCGAAACCGACATAGCCCGGAGGCGCACCGATCAGGCGCGACACAGTGTGACGCTCCATGTATTCGGACATGTCGAAACGCACCAGCTCAATACCCATGGCCTTGGCCAACTGCCGCGCCGCCTCGGTCTTGCCGACGCCGGTCGGGCCGGCGAACAGGAACGAACCCACAGGCTTGTCCGGCGACTTCAGACCCGCACGGGACAGCTTGATCGCAGTGGACAGCGAGTCGATGGCCGCATCCTGACCGAACACGGTCAGCTTGAGGTCACGCTCCAGGTTACGCAGCAGCTCTTTATCGGAGCTGGTGACGTGCTTCGGAGGAATCCGCGCGATCTTCGCCACGATGTCCTCAACTTGAGGCACATCAATACGCTTCACACGCTTCTCGACCGGTTGCAGGCGCTGGTAGGCACCCGCCTCGTCAATCACATCGATAGCTTTGTCGGGCATGTGCCGATCATTAATGTAGCGCGACGCCAGCTCAGCCGCCGAACGCAAAGCCTCATCGGTGTACTCAATGCCGTGGTGCGCTTCGAAGCGCCCCTTGAGACCGCGCAGGATGCCGATGGTGTCTTCAACCGACGGCTCGGACACGTCGACTTTCTGGAAGCGACGCGCCAGGGCACGGTCTTTTTCGAAGATGCCGCGGAATTCCTGGAACGTGGTCGAGCCGATGCAACGGATATCACCCGACGACAGCAACGGCTTGAGCAGGTTGGAGGCGTCCATCACGCCACCGGATGCAGCACCGGCACCGATGATGGTGTGGATCTCGTCGATGAACAGGATCGCCTGCGGACGTTTTTTCAGCTCGCCGAGCAACGCCTTGAAGCGTTTCTCGAAATCGCCACGGTACTTGGTCCCGGCGAGCAACGCCCCCAGATCCAGGGAGTAGACGACACTGTTGGCCAGCAGGTCAGGCACCTGGTTGTCGACAATGCGTTTGGCCAGGCCTTCGGCAATCGCGGTTTTACCCACGCCCGCCTCGCCTACCAGCAACGGGTTGTTCTTGCGACGACGCGCGAGGATCTGCGCTACACGCTCAACCTCAAGCTCACGCCCCACCAGCGGATCGATCCGCCCCTGGCGCGCAAGCTCGTTGAGGTTGCTGGCATAGGCATCCAGTGGATTGCCCGAAGAAGAAGACTCACCGCCCTCGTCATCCTGCATATCCTGCTCACCCTCGGAATGATCGCCGTGCCCAGGCACCTTGGAGATACCGTGGGCGATGTAATTGACGACATCGATACGGGCAACGCTCTGCTGCTTGAGCAGGAACACTGCCTGGCTTTCCTGTTCGCTGAAAATCGCCACAAGCACATTGGCGCCTGTGACTTCACGCTTACCGGAGCTCTGTACATGGAACACAGCACGCTGCAATACCCGCTGAAAGCCCAGGGTCGGCTGGGTTTCACGGTCCTCGTCATGCACGGGGATCAGTGGCGTGGTGGAGTCGATAAACTCCTGCAGGTCATGCTTGAGTTTGTCGAGGTTGGCGCCGCACGCACGCAGAACGGTGGCGGCAGCTTCGTTATCCAAAAGTGCCAGCAGCAGGTGCTCGACGGTCATGAATTCATGACGCTTCGAACGGGCCTCCTTGAAGGCAAGATTGAGGGTGACTTCGAGCTCGCGGTTTAACATAGCTTCACCTCATACCCAAGTGGTCGGCGTTAACCGTCCTTCTCGATTTCACAGAGTAGCGGATGCTGGCTTTCCCTGGCGTACTGGTTGACCTGCATGGCCTTTGTCTCGGCGATGTCGCGGGTAAACACTCCACATACTGCCCGTCCTTCTGTATGAACGGCCAGCATTACCTTGGTCGCCAACTCGCGGTTCAGGTTAAAAAACACCTCGAGCACTTCGACGACGAAATCCATCGGCGTGTAGTCATCATTAAACAAAACCACCTTGTACATCGGCGGCGCCTGTAGAGCAGGCTTCGCCTCCTGGACAGCAATGCCTGCAGAACCGTCGTCATCGTGTTCCTGATCCGGGCGATCCTGATTGAATGTTAGTCGAATCTGGCTATTTGCATGCATGGAAAGAAAGGTTCGTCAGTGGTTCAAATACAGTGATGGGGGCGGCCTGCCGGAATTTCAACTCTGACCGATTGGTCGCCTTGACTATCGGCGAAACGGTGTTACAACCAATAGAACCCACAGTGGGTAAAAAAGGTCCGCGCAGTCAACCTTATTTATTCGGGTTAGGACGGATAAACTGGATGATACTCCAGTGATGGAGTCTGGTGCAGAGGGATATGGAGATGGCAAGCGGTAAGGTCAAGTGGTTCAACAATGCCAAGGGATTCGGCTTCGTTATTGAAGATGGCGGTAGTGAAGATCTTTTTGCCCATTTTTCAGCGATCAACATGGATGGCTATAAAACGCTAAAAGCGGGTCAACCCGTGACGTTTGACATTATTCAAGGACCGAAAGGGCTACACGCCGTGAAAATCTCTGCAGTCACGGTCGACGCCAGCGCAAAACCCGTCACACCCACCGCTCAAAAAGAAAAGAAATTAACGGTCTGATCCACCACTGAGTGCGTGAGTAGCGATAAAAAACGGCCCTCCCAATCAACTTGGAAGGGCCGTTTTTCTTGACCGCTCTTACATATGCGAAATCAGCGCATCACCGAAGCCTGATGACGATACGAGTTTCGCGCCGTCCATGAGACGCTCGAAGTCATAGGTCACGGTCTTGGCCGAAATAGCGCCATTGGTACCCTTGATAATCAGATCAGCCGCTTCGGTCCAACCCATGTGCCGCAGCATCATCTCTGCCGACAGGATCAGCGAACCTGGGTTGACCTGATCCTTGCCCGCGTACTTCGGTGCAGTACCGTGGGTAGCCTCGAACATCGCCACGGTGTCGGACAGGTTGGCGCCCGGCGCAATACCGATACCCCCTACTTCGGCCGCCAAGGCGTCGGAAAGATAGTCGCCGTTCAGGTTAAGAGTAGCGATCACATCATATTCAGCCGGGCGCAACAGGATCTGCTGGAGCATCGCATCGGCGATGGCGTCCTTGACCACCACGTTCTTGCCGGTCTTCGGGTTCTTGAACTGCATCCACGGACCGCCATCGAGCAAGGTCGCACCGAACTCCTCGGCCGCTACTTCGTAGGCCCACTCCTTGAAGGCCCCCTCGGTGAATTTCATGATGTTGCCTTTGTGCACGATGGTCAGCGAGTCGCGGTCGTTATCCACGACATATTGCAGGGCCTTGCGCGCCAGGCGCTTAGTGCCCTCCCTGGAGACGGGCTTAACGCCAATACCGCAATCCTGGTCAAAACGGATCTTGGTGACGCCCATTTCTTCCTTGAGGAACTTGATCACCTTGATCGCTTCCGGCGAGCCGGCTTTCCACTCGATCCCGGCGTAAATATCTTCGGAGTTTTCGCGGAAGATGGTCATGTCCACATCGCCCGGCTTCTTGACCGGACTCGGTACACCTTCAAACCAGCGTACCGGGCGCAGACACACATAGAGGTCGAGCTGCTGACGCAGGGCCACGTTCAACGAACGGATACCACCACCGACCGGCGTGGTGAGCGGCCCCTTGATGGATACGACGTAATCCTTCACTGCATCCAGGGTTTCCTGAGGCAGCCAGGTGTCCTGATCGTAGACTTGAGTCGCCTTTTCGCCGGCATACACCTCCATCCAGGAGATTTTGCGCTTGCCGCCGTACGCCTTTTGAACAGCTGCATCGACAACCTTGATCATCACCGGACTGATATCGACACCGATGCCGTCGCCTTCGATATACGGGATGATCGGGTTATCAGGAACATTGAGAGAGTGGTCTGCGTTGACGGTGATTTTGTCGCCGACTGCCGGAACCTGAATCTTCTGGTATCCCATGCTGAACTCCGTTTGTGGTTGAAACCTCGGGCTGCGTTCGAGCCTACTCCAGATAAATGACGACTGAAACCTCACGCCAGGGTCATTTGCCTCGAAAACAGCACATTTAGCCGCCTACAAGCCTGAAAGCAAAGGCAAAATCGCCAATCTTGAGCATACCTAGCCACTGAGACCAGATTGTCGCACCTGCGACCTTTAGACCAATGGACGACACACCTTTTGTATGAAGGCTCGGCGTAAGCATAGCGACCTATGTATAATGCCGCCGCTGACCCAAGAGTCACGACGGCGGACCGCTCTAGACAGTAGCCCTCCGCTAGAAAGCAGGACTATTACAATAGTCCACCCGCTTGACGCTCGACTGATGCAACCCAACATCACCGCGAAGAAACCTCGACATTTCGCTCATGGATGACTTTGAACGAACGCGCTCCACCCGGCGCATCTCGAGTTTCTGCGCACGCTTTCAGCAAAGAAGAGAGTTAATCCGAATATGCCCACCCGCTCGAAGATCATCTACACCTTCACCGACGAAGCCCCAGCCCTCGCCACCTATTCACTGCTACCTATCGTAGAAGCCTTCACCGCTTCCGCTGATATTGCCGTGGAAACCCGCGATATTTCCCTCGCCGGGCGCATCCTCGCAAGCTTCCCCGAGCAACTGGGCACCAAGGCTATCCCGGACCACCTCGCCGAACTGGGCGACCTGGCCGTTACGCCTGAAGCCAACATCATCAAGCTGCCTAACATCAGCGCCTCGACTCCGCAGCTGCAAGCCGCGATCAAGGAACTGCAGGCCCAGGGCTACGCCCTGCCGGACTACCCGGAAACCGTAACTACCGACGCGGAAAAAGAAACCCGTGCACGTTACGACAAGGTCAAGGGCAGCGCCGTGAACCCGGTTCTGCGCGAAGGCAACTCCGACCGCCGCGCACCACTGTCGGTCAAGAACTACGCACGCAAGCACCCGCACAAAATGGGCGCCTGGGCAGCCGACTCCAAGTCCCACGTCGCTCACATGAGCAATGGCGACTTCTACGGCAGCGAAAAAGCCGTACAGATCGAAGCCGCTGACGCTGTCAAAATCGAGCTGATCGCTCAAGACGGCACCGCCACTGTCCTGAAGGAAAAGACTTCGGTACAGGCCGGCGAGATCATCGACACCGCCGTGCTGAGCAAGAAAGCCCTGCGCGCGTTCATCGCCGCCGAAATCGAAGACGCCAAGAAACAAGGCGTACTGCTGTCGGTTCACCTGAAAGCCACCATGATGAAGGTCTCCGACCCGATCATGTTCGGCCAGATCGTTGCCGAGTTCTATAAAGACGCCCTGGCCAAGCACGCCACCGTGCTGGAACAGATCGGCTTCAACCTGAACAACGGCATCGGCGACCTGTACGCCCGCATCAAGGCCCTGCCGGCCGACCAGCAAGCGCAGATCGAAGCTGACATCCAGGCTGTTTACGCCGCTCGCCCTTCCCTGGCGATGGTCAACTCCGACAAAGGCATCACCAACCTGCACGTGCCGAGCGACGTGATCGTCGACGCTTCGATGCCAGCCATGATCCGCGACTCCGGCAAGATGTGGGGCACCGACGGCCAGCTGCACGACACCAAGGCTGTGATCCCGGATCGTTGCTACGCCACCATTTACCAGGCGGTCATCGAAGACTGCAAGGCCCATGGCGCTTTCGACCCAACCACCATGGGCAGCGTGCCAAACGTTGGCCTGATGGCGAAGAAAGCCGAAGAGTACGGCTCCCACGACAAGACGTTCCAGATCAAGGCTGACGGCGTTGTCCGCGTCACCGACAGCAAGGGCAACCTGCTGATGGAACAGAAAGTCGAAGCCGGCGACATCTTCCGCATGTGCCAGACCAAAGACGCGCCGATCCAGGACTGGGTCAAGCTGGCCGTCAACCGCGCCCGCGCCAGCAATACCCCGGCCATTTTCTGGCTGGACCCAAAACGCGCGCACGACGGCGTCGTGGTCGAGAAAGTTCAGGCTTACCTGAAAGACCACAACACCGAAGGCCTGGACATCCGCATCATGTCGCCGGTCGACGCGATGAAGTTCACCCTGGAGCGCACTCGCAAGGGCCTGGACACCATCTCGGTGACCGGTAACGTACTGCGCGACTACCTGACCGACCTGTTCCCGATCATGGAGCTGGGCACCAGCGCCAAGATGCTGTCGATCGTTCCGCTGATGTACAACGGCGGCCTGTTCGAAACCGGCGCCGGCGGTTCGGCTCCGAAGCACGTGCAGCAGTTCCTGGAAGAAGGCTTCCTGCGCTGGGATTCGCTGGGCGAATTCATGGCGCTGGCCGAATCCCTGGAC
>NZ_JBOICG010000427.1:0-2635 GCF_050739995.1 Pseudomonas sp.
AAGAAACCCTGACTTCCCGACTGATCGACCGTCCGATCCGTCCGCTGTTCCCAGAAGGCTTCATGAACGAAGTGCAGGTTGTCTGCACCGTCGTTTCCACCAGCAAGAAGACCGATCCGGACATCGCTGCGATGATCGGTACCTCGGCTGCCCTGGCCATTTCCGGTATTCCTTTCGATGGTCCGATCGGCGCAGCTCGCGTTGCTTTCCACGAAAGCACCGGCTACCTGCTGAACCCGACTTACGAGCAACTGAAAGCATCGAGCCTGGACATGGTCGTTGCCGGTACTTCGGAAGCCGTGTTGATGGTTGAGTCGGAAGCCAAAGAGCTGACCGAAGACCAGATGCTGGGCGCCGTGCTGTTCGCCCACGATGAATTCCAAGCGGTCATCAAGGCCGTCACCGAGCTGGCTGCCGAAGCCGCCAAGCCAACCTGGACCTGGGCTGCTGCCCCGGAAGCCACTGAACTGCTGGGCGCTATCCGCTCCGAGTTCGGCGCTGCCATCTCCGATGCCTACACCATCACCGTCAAGGCCGACCGTTACGCACGCCTGGGCGAGCTGAAGGATCAGGTTGTAGCCAAGCTGTCCGGTGAAGAAGGCCAGCCTTCCTCCAGCGACGTCAAAGCGGCTTTCGGCGAAATCGAATACCGCACCGTTCGCGAAAACATCGTTAACGGCAAGCCACGTATCGACGGTCGCGACACTCGCACCGTACGTCCGCTGAACATCGAAGTCGGCGTTCTGCCGAAGACTCACGGTTCGGCGTTGTTCACCCGTGGTGAAACTCAGGCTCTGGTAGTCGCGACCCTGGGTACTGCCCGTGACGCACAGCTGCTGGACACCCTGGAAGGCGAGAAGAAAGACCCGTTCATGCTGCACTACAACTTCCCTCCGTTCTCGGTGGGCGAGTGTGGTCGCATGGGTGGCGCTGGTCGTCGCGAAATCGGTCACGGTCGTCTGGCTCGCCGTTCGGTACAGGCCATGCTGCCTGCTGCTGACGTGTTCCCGTACACCATCCGCGTTGTGTCGGAAATCACCGAGTCCAACGGTTCCAGCTCCATGGCTTCCGTTTGCGGTGCCTCCCTGGCGCTGATGGACGCTGGTGTGCCGATGAAGGCGCCGGTTGCCGGTATCGCCATGGGCCTGGTTAAAGAAGGCGAGAAATTCGCCATCCTGACCGACATCCTGGGCGACGAAGACCACCTGGGCGACATGGACTTCAAAGTAGCCGGTACCGCCAAAGGCGTGACCGCGCTGCAGATGGACATCAAGATCAAGGGCATCACCGAAGAAATCATGGAAATCGCTCTGGGCCAAGCCCTGGAAGCGCGCCTGAACATCCTCGGTCAGATGAACCAGATCATTGGTCAATCCCGTACCGAACTGTCGGAAAATGCTCCGACCATGATCGCGATGAAAATCGACACCGACAAAATCCGTGATGTTATCGGTAAAGGCGGCGCGACCATTCGTGCGATCTGTGAAGAGACCAAGGCTTCGATCGATATCGAAGACGACGGCTCGATCAAGATCTTCGGCGAAACCAAGGAAGCGGCTGAGGCTGCACGCCAGCGCGTTCTGGGCATCACCGCCGAGGCCGAGATCGGCAAGATCTATGTCGGTAAAGTTGAGCGCATCGTCGACTTCGGCGCATTCGTCAACATCCTGCCGGGCAAAGACGGTCTGGTGCACATCTCCATGCTGAGCGACGCTCGTGTTGAGAAAGTGACCGACATTCTGAAAGAAGGCCAGGAAGTGGAAGTGCTGGTACTGGACGTGGACAACCGCGGCCGTATCAAGCTGTCCATCAAGGACGTAGCAGCAGCCAAGGCTTCGGGCGTTTAATCACCCTTAAGCTGCACGCTGAAAAAAGGACTCTTCGGAGTCCTTTTTTTATGGTGGCTGGAATGTGAAGCGAAATCAGCCGTTCAGCCTGAACCAAAAACCGCAACTTGCATGCAGGAATGATGGGGTTCATGCAACTTGCACGATTTCGAAAAAAGTAAAACTCAATAACTCATTGTTTTTAAATGATTTTATTTGGTTCTGATACTTGGCACAGCGCCTGCAACATTACTGGTAGCCCTGCGGCATTAACGTTGAAACGCTGCAGACCTCAGAAAAAACAGGAGTTACTCGTATGAAGAAGTTCGCTATCGCTGCTGCAACTGCCACCGCGCTGACCCTGACCATGGCTAACGTTGCGTTTGCCCAAACTTCCCAGTCTCCTATGGTTGTAGCCGCTGGTGAAGTGACCAAGGCCAAAGAAGCGACCTCCGACACCTGGATCACCACCAAAGTGAAAAGTGACCTGGTAACCGAGAAAGGCATTCCTGGCACCGACATCAAAGTCGAAACCAACAAAGGTGTGGTTTCCCTGTCGTCGACTGTCGCAGTGACCGCAGCGCAAAAAACCACCGCGGTGAACATCACCAAGAATATCAAAGGCGTTAAAGCTGTATCGGCCGACGGCCTGAAAGTAGAGTAACGCTCAACGAATCGTCTGAACTAGGCGGCGGCGGCGCGTGAGTTAGTTATCCACTCAATGCACCTCCGAGGTTCATGCGACCGACCACACGGATGTGGTCATTACAGGCCCCGGCACTTGTGTCGGGGCCTGTTCTATTGTGGGG
>NZ_JBOICG010000428.1:0-6151 GCF_050739995.1 Pseudomonas sp.
ACCATGGACTGGCCACGTTTACGAGTGCCGAGGATATGGAGGGAGCGCTGAAAAAGCTCTTTCACGATAAAAAGATGAATGTGCAATATAAAACCCACGCAAACAATCAAAACACCCTGGAGTTCAAGATCTTTGACCATGATGATGAGTGGCAAGATATAAACAGTGTGCTTCGTAATGACTTCAAAAAACTATACGGCACACAGATAATTCCATCCGGAGCACCTCGGCCGCTTACCAGCCAGTAATTAAAAACCAACTGGGAGAAACTACATGCGAACCCGAACAATCAAGGTCTGATTTGTTACGAAGCAGCTTTACGCGTCGGGTAGGCTGAAAATACTGTTTCGTCGAAGGTGTTCGACGCCGTTCAAGCCAGTGCGGACCGCCGAGGCGCAACCAGCTACCCCACCGGGTATCTCAAACTGATGGGCATCAAACCGGGTAGCCTGAAGACTGCGGCGCCACAACCAGTGGGCGCCGTACGTTCAGGCCAACAACCGCTGAATATGCTCTTGCAGCGTATCCAGATCAAACGGCTTCGCCAGAATCGGTGCATTGCGCGTAATCGGGCTATTGCACTCGAGAATTTCCTGCGGGTAGCCGCTGATAAAGATCACTTTCAATTCCGGTCGCAGCTTGATTGCAGGTTCAGCAATCTGTACCCCGGAAATCCCGCCCGGCAGGCGATAGTCGGTGACCATCAGGTCCAGGTGCGGCTTGCTCGCCAGGATCTCGAAGGCCTGCTCCCCATCGACCGCCTTCAAGACCCGATACCCCAGGCCGGCCAGGTACTCGCCCAGCACGAACATAATCGATTCGTCGTCTTCGACGATCAGTACAACATCTTGTGCATCTTCACTCATGGGAAACCTTTGTCCGGTCATTTGCTGCTGTTACGACCATGGGGTCACGCAGAGGTTGCGTCCAGGTGACGATTGATTTCATGACGATGCCTCAAGCGGCAGGCATACCCGGAACAAGGCACCCTCACCTATCCGGCTTTCGACCTCGATGGTGCCACCATGGGCCGCGACGATCTGTTCGGAAATAAACAGCCCCAGGCCCAGCCCTGCCGCCACATGGCTGGCCGAGACGCGCTCGAACTGCTGGAAAATACGCTTCTGGTTGTCTTCGCTGATACCGATGCCATGGTCACGCACTTCGACGCGCGCTTCGCCGTGTTCGGTGTACACACGCACCTCTACCGGGCTTTTCGCGCCGTAGCGCAAGGCATTGGTCAGCAAGTTGGTGATCACTTGTTCTATGCGAAACTCATCCCAATTGCCTTCGACGGGCCCTTCGGTCACCAGTTGCATGGACGAGTCGGCAGCGGTCACCTGTGGCGCGAAGTTAGCCACAAGGTTGCTTACCAATTGGGTCAAGTCGAACCGCGCCGGGCGTATCGAGAGTTTGCCGGTACGGATTCGCGACACGTCGAGCATGTCCTCTATCAGCCGGATCAGGCTTTGGATTTGCCGCTCATCACGGTCGACCATGGCGTGCATCTTTTCCAGGGTAAATGCCGCGGCGTTATCCCGAGCCAGGTGCATCTTGCGCAGTTGGGTTTCCAGGATCAGTCCATTGAGGGGGGTACGCACCTCGTGGGCGACGATCGACATGAAGTCATCACGCATGCGCACGGCCTGCTCCAACTGCGCCTGGGTAGCCTGCAGGCGCGTCAGCAACAGTTCCTGTTCGCGCCGGCTGCGCTCCAAGGCTTCGACTTGCAGCTTCACGGCTTTGCCCTGTCGATACAGGTCAACGAATACATTGACCTTGCTCTTGACCGCATGAATATCCAGCGGCTTGTGCAGGAAATCCACGGCGCCGCTTTCATAGCCTTTGAAGGCATAGTTGAGCTCCCGGCCGGCGGCGCTGACGAACACAATCGGGATGTTCTTGGTCTTTTCTGTGCCGCGCATCAATTCGGCCAACTCGAAACCGTTCATGCCGGGCATCTGCACGTCGAGAATCGCCATGGCGAATTCGTGTTCCAGTAGCAGGGACAAGGCTTCGTCGGCGCTCAGAGCCTTGAAGACCTGGCGATCCTCACGCTTGATCAGCGCTTCGAGGGCCAGCAGGTTTTCCGGCAGATCGTCGACGATCAGCAGTTTGGCCTGGACAGTACTTAACATGGGGAATTTTCCAGGGAGGCCAACAATGAACCTATGCGGCTCAAGGTAAGAATATAGTCAGGTGTGTGCAGTGCCAGGGCCGCCAGGGGCATCACGGCAATCCGTGCTTCCTTGGGGTCTTGTACCACGGTGGTGCCGCCCGATTGCTTGACGTAGGCAAGGCCGCGTGCACCGTCCTGATTCGCACCGGTCAACAGAATCGCCAGCAGCCTGTTGCCATACGCGTCGGCGGCCGAGGAAAACAGGTAATCGATGGCGGGTCGCGAGTGAAAAACGCGATCTTCCTGGCTCAAGGACAAGCTGCGGTCTTGCTCTACCGATAGGTGATAGCCAGGCCCTGCGAAGTACAAGGTGCCCACTTCGATCACTTCTTTATCCTGCGCCTCGCGTACCGGGATACGCAGGCGTCGCGCGAACACTTCGGCCAATTGGCTGCGGCGCTCATCTGGAAGGTGCAGTACCGCAATGATCGACAGGCCGAAGCCCTCGGGCAGTTCGCTGAAAATACTCAGCAATGCCTCGACACCGCCGGCGGAAGCGCCGACGACGATGGCTTCAATCCCGCCAGTCGGGTTGGCAGCAGCGTCGTTCATGATTTTCGGTAGATCCGCTCTTGCTTGACCAAGGGCTCGAATTGTTTGCTGTAGGCGGAAAAATCCAGGGTTTCCTTACTGCCCAGCACCAGGAAGCCGCGATGACACAGCGATTCATGAAACAATCCAAATGCTCGGTCTTGTAGTTTTTTGTTGAAGTAAATCAACACATTACGGCATGAAATTAATTGAGTTTCTGAAAACACACTGTCGGTTGCCAGGCTGTGATCGGCAAAAGTCACGTTCTCGCGCAGCGTCTTGTCGAAGATCGCGTAATCGTATGCCGCGGTGTAGTAGTCGGCAAATGAACGTTGGCCACCGGCTTGCTGATAATTCGCCGTATAAGCCCGCACGTTCTCCAGAGAGAAGATGCCCTGCTTGGCTTTATCCAGTGAGGCCGGGTTGATGTCAGTGGCATAAATGATGGTGCGTTCCAGCAACCCTTCTTCACGCAACAGGATCGCCATGGAATACACCTCCTCCCCCGTGCTGCAACCGGCGATCCAGATCTTGATCGACGGGTAGGTCTTGAGCAGCGGCACCACTTCTTGGCGGATCGCCAGGAAGTGCGAAGGGTCGCGAAACATCTCGCTCACGGGGATCGTCAAGAATTGCAGCAACTGCATGAACGCCGTGGGATCGTACAGCACCCGTTCCTGCAACGCCGAAATGGTCGCGCAGTCGAACTGGCGCAAGGCATGGGCCACGCGACGCTTGACCGATGCGCCGGAGTAATCGCGAAAATCGTAGCTGTACTTGAGGTAAATCGCCTCGATCAGCAGGCGCAGCTCAATATCGCTGCTTTTTTCCAAAAAACGTTGCTCCACTTAAATGCGTTCCATCTTGGGTAGCCATACGCGAATCAGTGAGAACAGGCGATCCAGGTCAATCGGCTTGGCCAGGTAATCGTTGGAACCGGCTGCAAGGCAGCGCTCCTGGTCATCCTTCATCGCCTTGGCCGTTACCGCAATGATTGGCAGCTTCTTCCAGCGCGGGTCCTGGCGGATCAAGGCAGTCGCCTCGTAACCGTCCATCTCCGGCATCATCACGTCCATCAGCACCAGGTCGACATCCCCGACTTCATTGAGTTTATCGATGGCTTCACGGCCGTTTCGCCCGATCACCACCACCGCACCTTTGTGCTCCAGGGCGCTGGTCAGCGCGAAGATGTTGCGCACGTCGTCGTCCACCAGCAGGATCTTGCGTCCCTCGAAGACCTTGTCGCGGCTGCGGGCGGTCTTGAGCATCTTCTGGCGGTCATGGGACAGCTGGGATTCGACTTTGTGCAGAAAGAGCGTGACTTCGTCCAGCAAACGCTCTGGCGAGCGGGCGCCCTTGATGATGATCGAGCGCGAATACTTGCGCAGTTCGGCCTCTTCATCGCGGGTCAGGTTGCGCCCGGTGTAGACGATCACCGGCGGGAACGAACAGATATCCTCGGTGGCCATGCGCTTGAGCAGCTCGTTACCGAGCATGTCCGGCAGTTTCAGGTCGATGATCATGCAGTCGTAGATGTTGGTGCGCAGCAGGTCCAGGGCTGCCTGGGCATAACCGACGTCGGTGATTTCGATGTCATCGTCGCCGATCAGGCGGGCAATACTGTCGCGTTGCAGGTCATCGTCCTCCACCAGCAACACGCGCTTGACCTTCTGGGTGAGCTTGGCTTCCAGGCGTGCAAAAACATCCTTGAGTTCTTCGCGAGTCGTAGGCTTGACGGCATAACCGATGGCGCCCATATGCATGGCGGCCTCGACGCGGTCTTCCACGGAAATCACATGCACCGGGATGTGACGGGTGCTGGCGTGCTCCTTGAGGCGTTGCAGCACCGTCAGCCCGGAGTGATCCGGCAGGCGCATGTCCAGCAGGATCGCGTCCGGGACGTATTCCTCCGCCAGGCTGTAGCCCTCGTCCGCGCCATGGGCCACCAGGCAGTTGTAGCCTAGCTCGTGGGCCAGATCGAACAGGATACGGGCGAAGTTCGGCTCATCCTCCACCACCAGAATGCAGCGCGTGGTAAAGGGCGCCTTGTCGCGGTCGTCGGCGAAGCGCGGAATCTGGCCGGCATCGGCCACCGGCAGAGGGGAAATCTGGACTGGCGGCGGCGCGGGAGGCGCCACCGCTTGGCGCGGCGGCTCAATGGGTGAGGCGCCTTCTGCGCGCTCTACGTACTGCTCCGGCAACACCAGCGTGAAAACGCTACCTTTGCCCGGTTCGCTGGTCACGCTGATATAGCCACCGAGCAAGGTGGCCAGGTCGCGGGAAATCGACAAGCCCAGGCCGGTACCGCCGTAACGACGGTTGGTGGTGCCATCGGCCTGGCGGAAGGCTTCGAAGATACTTTCCTGCTGGTCCGGGGCAATACCGATGCCGGAGTCACGCACGGTGAAGGCAATGCCCTCCCCCGGCGCGCGCGCCACCGACAGGCTGACTTCGCCCTGCTCGGTAAACTTCACCGCATTGGATAACAGGTTCTTGAGGATCTGCTCCAGGCGCTGGCGGTCGGTGAACAACAGGGTCGGCGCATCGCCCTGCACCTCGACCTGGAAACCCAGCTTACGATCAGCCGCCAGCGGCTCGAACAGACTGCGCAGGCCGTCCACCAGGCGTACGACGCTGGAGTTCTCCGGGCGCACCTCCAGTTTGCCGGCTTCAACCTTGGAAATGTCCAGGATGTCGTTAATGAGGTTGAGCAAGTCATTGCCCGCCGAATAAATCGACTCGGCAAACTTGACCTGTTCGGCGCTGAGGTTTTCCTGGGCATTCTCGGCCAGCAACTTGGCCAGGATCAGCGAACTGTTCAACGGCGTGCGCAGTTCATGGGACATGTTGGCAAGGAACTCGGACTTGTATCTGCTGGAGCGCAACAACTCGTCCGCGCGGTCTTCCAGTTCCAGTTGTGCCTGGTTGAGCTCGATGTTCTTGCGGTCCATGGCGTCGCGCTGGTCGGCCAGCGTCTGGGTCTGTTCGGCCAACTGCTCGTTGGTCTGCTCAAGCTCGGCCTGTTGGGTTTCCAGGTGCGCCTGGGACTCCTTGAGAATACGCGATTGTTCTTCCAGCTCTTCGTTGGCGGTCTTGAGTTCTTCTTGCTGCACTTGCAGTTCTTCATTGAGCTGCTGGGTTTCGGCCAGCACCTCCTGCAAACGCTGACGATAGCGGGCGGCTTCGATGGAGGTGCCGATGTTGCCGGCGATCAGCTCCAGCAACTCGACGTCACGCTCTTCCAGTGAGCGCAGGAACCCCAACTCGATAACGCCATTGACGCGGTCGTCATCGCTGGTCGGCATCACCAGCACGCTACGGGTGGGCCCTTCGCCGAGGCCGGAGCTGACCTTGAAGTAGTCCACCGGCACATCATCCAGGCGAATCAGGCGATCCAACTGGGCGGCCTGGCCCACGATGCCTTCGTCGCTGTAGATCGAT
>NZ_JBOICG010000429.1:0-7109 GCF_050739995.1 Pseudomonas sp.
CTGACTGGCAGACCGCGTCGCGTGCATCGCGGGCAAGCCCGGCTCCCACAGAAGAGCCGGCTCATTCGTGGTTATGCGCTTTTCGCCGAAGGCAGCTTCGATACCAGACGCAACGACACCGTCAGCCCTTCAAGCTGGTAATGCGGGCGCAGGTAGAACTTGGAGTTGTAGTACCCCGGGTTACCTTCCACTTCTTCCACGATCACTTCGGCGGCAGCCAACGGGTGCTGGGCCTTGGTGGTTTCGGTGGAGTGAGCTGGATCGCCGTCCACGTAGTTGAGGATCCAGTCCTGCAACCAGCGCTGCATCTCGTCCTTCTCTTTGAAGGAGCCGATCTTGTCGCGCACGATGCACTTCAAGTAGTGAGCGAAACGGCAAGTGGCGAACAGGTACGGCAGGCGCGCGGCCAGGTTGGCGTTGGCGGTGGCATCCGGGTCGTCGTATTCGGCCGGTTTCTGCAATGACTGGGCGCCGATGAACGCGGCGAAGTCGGTGTTTTTCTTGTGCAGCAGCGGCATGAAACCGTTCTTCGCCAGTTCCGCTTCACGGCGGTCGCTGATGGCGATTTCGGTCGGGCACTTCATGTCTACGCCACCGTCATCGGTCGGGAACGTGTGGGCCGGCAGGTTTTCCACTTCACCGCCGGACTCCACGCCACGGATGCGCGAGCACCAGCCGTAGTGCTTGAACGAACGGTTGATGTTCACCGCCATCGCGTACGCGGCGTTGGCCCAGGTGTACTTGGAGCTGTCGGCACCGTCGGTGTTTTCTTCGAAGGCGAAGGCTTCCACTGGGTCGGTCTTGGCGCCGTACGGCAGGCGCGCCAGGAAGCGCGGCATGGTCAGGCCGATGTAGCGCGAATCTTCCGACTCACGCAACGAACGCCAGCCGGCGTATTCCGGGGTGGTGAAGATCTTGGTTAGGTCACGTGGGTTCGACAGTTCCTGCCACGAGCCCATGCCCATCACGGTCGGCGAAGCGGCTGCGATGAACGGGGAGTGCATGGCGGCGCAGACTTTGGACAGCTCGCCCAGCAGTTCCACGTCGGGAGGCGACTGGTCGAAGTAGTAGTCGCCCACCAGGCAGCCATACGGTTCGCCGCCGAACTGGCCGTATTCTTCTTCGTACATCTTCTTGAAGATCGGGCTCTGGTCCCACGCGGTGCCCTTGAATTTCTTCAGGGTCTTGTGCAGGTCCGGCTTGGAGATGTTGAGCACGCGAATCTTGAGCTGCTCATCGCTCTCGGTGTTGTTGACCAGGTAGTGCAGGCCACGCCAGGCGCTTTCCAACTGCTGGAAATCCTGGTGGTGGATGATCTGGTTGACCTGGGCGGTGAGCTTGGCGTCGATGGCGGCGATGATCGACTCAATCGACTTGATCGCGTCGTTGGACACCAGGTCGGTCTGCGCCAAAGCCTGTTCGGCCAAGGTGCGCACCGCGGTTTCCACGGCTTCGCGGGCACGCTCGGTCTTGGGTTTGAATTCTTGCAGCAGCAGGTTCGCGAACTCGCTGGTTTCCTCGGTCGCACCCAGGTTCTGGGCGCCTTCGCGGGCGGTATTGTCAGTCATGATTACTGCTCCCCTGCAGGCTTGGGCGCGCTGGCAAGTGCTTGAAGCAGTGCCGGGTCCTTGATGGCCTTCATGATGATTTCTTCAGCGCCGGTCTTGCCGTCCATGTAGGTCAGCAGGTTGGCCAACTGAGTGCGGGCTTCGAGCAGCTTGTTCAAGGAGTCGACCTTGCGCGCCACGGCGGCCGGGCTGAAGTCGTCCATGCTTTCGAAGGTGATATCCAGGCTCAGATTGCCTTCGCCGGTCAGTTCGTTGGGTACGTGGAAGGCCACGCGCGGCTGCATGGCCTTGAGGCGTGAGTCGAAGTTGTCGACGTCCACTTCAAGGAACTTGCGGTCGGCCACGGGGGCGAGCGGCTCGGCAGGCTTGCCGGCGAGGTCGGCCATCACGCCCATCACGAAGGGCAGCTGGACCTTTTTCTCGGCGCCGTAAAGCTCGACGTCGTACTCGATCTGCACTCGAGGCGCACGGTTGCGCGCGATGAATTTCTGAGAACTTTGCTTCGCCACGTTGCTGCTCCTGGTCGCTTGAGCGACGGTGTTGTTACTGCATAGCCCGGTGGCTTACTCGCTGTCCGGGCCGCGCAGGTTTTCAAATTGGGACATGCCGTCGGGAATCAGATTGCGCACGATGGCCGCGAAGTCGGCGTGCACCAGATTCTTCGCTCGGTTCAACAGCACCGGCAGCGGGCTCGAAGGCTCGTGCCGGGTGTAGTACGCAAGGATTTTGTCGAGGCTGCGCAGCACATCATCGCGAGTGGCGATGTCGCCGGTCGGACGAGGGGCTGCGGGCGCAGCGGCGAAGTCGACCGAGGGGGCATTGTCGTCACTGACGGCCTCGGGTTCGCTACTGCTGTCGGTGCCTGGCACCGCTTGATTGAGTATTTGCAGGGCCTGCTTGAGCGGTTGCTTCAAGAGGCTTAAGTCCACGCCTTGGGCGGACCCGACCTGGTCATTGACCTGTTGTTCGATGGCCTCGCACGCGGTACGCGCTGCGCTCAAGGCGTCGCGGGTGGCTTGCAGCTGCTCGGGGTCGCTGTCGAGGAATGCGGCGTTTAGCTGCTGGGCGCCGAGCTGTTCTTCGGCAAACACTTGCAGGCCGCTGGCGTTGAGCGCTGCGCGTAGGCTCACAGGCCCGAAGGTGCGTGAACGTGTGAGGATGCTTTCGCGCAGCAGGCGGATGTTAGTGTCGCAGGTCAGGCCGGTGAGGGCGTTGATGCGTACGGTAGGGTCGTTATCGTCGTCGGCATCCAGGCGCGGATGCAGGTCGGACCAGTAGTCGCGCAGCAATGCGTTGATCAGCGAAAGGACTTCAGCCAGTCCGGCCAGGCCCTGGAGGGCGAGGGTGCTTTGCAGCAGGAAATGGGTGATGCGCAGGTCTTTGCTGCGCTGTAGCAAGTCGAGGCTTTGCTGCTGGATGCTGCGCCATTCCGGCGGTTCAGCGGGCAGGATCGAGTCGCCCATGCTGCGCTCGGGTTGGCCCTTGGCATCACGCTCCAGTTGGAGAAATTGCGCGTCATACTCCATGTCTTCGCCACACGGCGAATTCGGGGAAACGGCGGCGAGCAGCAACGGCACATCCACTGAATTTGATCTCCTTATCAGCCCGTTAGATGGCGGGCAATGCATGCATTAGTTACGCGAGGAACTTTGCATGGATTCTTGACCCTATAACCAGAGTGCCACTACGGTGCCACTACTGATGTTCAAGAAGTTGTGCATTTTTGGTGTAGTACTTATGCCTTGTCAAGGTAAGCTATTCACGCTCTGTGACAGATGTGCGGTGTTTAACAACCTGCGCGACTGGCGGGTCGAACGGCGCCCCCAGGCAGGATTTTTGTCATGAAGGCCGGCTAAGATCAGCGATCATGCGGGTTTTAGCTGATGTTATGGTCATTTGCGTGACCTGGCGGAGATCTCTGGGGAAGCGTTGTCCCGGGAAGTTGACCGCGCGCGATGTATCAGCAAGGAGGCAAGATGTCGCTGTGTTTGACTATCACTAGTTATCACAAGATTACCCCTGGGCAATGCTCGGAAAAGTCCATGGACCAGGGCGTGATGGCTATTGGCCGCAATTCGGATAATGACTGGGTATTGCCTGATCCGGAGCGTCTCGTCTCTTCGCAGCATTGCGTTATTCAATACAAAGATGGCCGTTATTATTTAACCGATAACAGTACAAACGGGGTGGAGTTGGTTAACGCCGGTATCCGTTTACGCCGAGGTAATAGCGAGCCGTTGCAGGATGGCGAACTGATCCGCATCGGTGACTACGAGATCCAGGCGCGTATCGATTTCAACCTGCAAGCCGTTGATAGCCAGCCGTTTGCCGGTGATTCACCGAATAGCTTTGAGGCGTTGATGGGCGCCGTGGCAAGCACTCCAGCCCCCACGCCCGTGATCGCGCCGCAATTCCAGGGCGCCTCGGCGATGGACACCCTGCCGGACCTGTTCGATTTTCTCAGCCCCACCGCCGTACCGCCGCCGACCGTGGCGGATCATGTGCCGTCCGAGCAGCACGACTTCCGCCCGCCGACGCCGGTCGCCGTCGAAAAACCGGTGGCATCCGGCTCGGTGATTCCCGAAGACTGGGACCTGTTTGCCGACACGCCGGCGCCGGTCGCCCCGCCGCCAGCAGCGCCGGTGATTGCGCCGCCCCCTGTGGTCGAGCCGGTGCTCCCCGTGGCGGATACCCAACAACAGCCCGATTTACTGCAAGCGTTCCTGCGCGGTGCCGGGCTGGATCAACTGCGCCTGGACAAGGCCGACGCCTGCGCCCAGATGGAGAACATCGGCCGCAGCTACCGCTTGATGGTCGAGGGCCTGATCGACGTATTGCGTGCCCGGGCCAGCCTCAAGGGCGAGTTCCGGATGCAGCAGACCATGATCCGTCCCGCCGAAAACAATCCGTTGAAGTTTGCGCCGAACGCCGACGAGGCCTTGTTGCTGCTGCTTCGCCACGGCAACCAGGCGTTTATGGCACCGGATGCCGCCGTGCGCGACAGTTTCGACGACCTGCGCGCCCACCAGTTGGCCGTCATGGCAGGCGTGGAGGCCGCGATCAAGCACCTGCTCGGGCGCTTCGAACCGACGCAACTGGAAGAGCGCATGGGCAAACCCGGTGGGTTATCGAGCTTGTTCAACGGCTCGCGCCAGGCCCAGTACTGGCAGCAGTTCACCGAGCTCTACAGCAATATTTCCCGTGAGGCCCAGGAAGATTTCCAGGACCTGTTCGGCCGCGAATTCAGCCGAGCCTACGAAGAACACAGCGCCCGACAGCGACGCTGAACCGCAACACATGGATTTAACGGATAGCTAAATACGTCATTGAGGACGCAGGATGATTCCCAGGTTTTTACTCGCAGCCGCCACCGTGTTGCTGCTGACGGCGTGTGCCAAGGACGCGGTCAAACCCGAAGCGACCGCTGAGACCGAGGCAGACACCGCCGCTGTCGAGCTGCATTTTCACGCCATTGCCGGGCTCAATCCGGGTGCCAATGGCCAGGCCGCACCGGTACGAGTGCGGATCTTCGAGCTGAAAAACGCCGCCACTTTCGGACGCTCCGACTACTTCGCCCTGGCGGATCGTGCGCAATCTACCCTCGGCCTGGACCTGCTGGACCAGGACGAAGTCATGGTGCAACCCGGGCAGCAATTGAGTATCCAGCGCGACCTTGACCCTGCCACGCGCCAGATCGGTTTGCTGGTGGGCTACCGCGAGCTGGACCGTGCGCAATGGCGCGCCGTGATCAACGTGCCGCCGCGCCAATACACCGAATACCAGATCAGCCTCGATGTGCACGCGGTACGCGCCGACGTCGTGGTTCCCCCATCCAGCCCTGCCCAATAAGAAACCCTCGGAGCCCCCATGTCCTGGAACAATCGCGTGGTCTGGTCGGAAGGCATGTTCATCGGAACGCAGCACTTCCAGCAGCATGACCGTTACCTGGAAAACCTGATCGACGCCCGCAGCCGCCCGTTGTCCGCAGGCAGCTGGGGCTTTTCCGAGTTGCTGATCGACCAGGGGCTACTGGCCCAGGGCAAGCTGGCAATCGTTTCGGCTCGGGGTCTGTTGCCTGACGGCACGCCGTTCAATATCCCCCAGGACGACCTGGCGCCGAGCCCGCTGAACATCGATGACCACCTGCGTGACGGCCTCGTGTACCTGGCCTTGCCGCTCAAGCGCGCCGGTGCCCGCGATACCGTGGATGAAGGCGAAGCCCTGGAAGCCGCACGTTACGTGAGCCAGGTGCGCGAAGTGCGGGACGACAACGCCCCGTTCGAAAACCGTGCGCCTGTGGCGGTCGGTTCGCGCGCGCTGCGCCTGCTGACCGCCCAGGATGGCATCAGCGATTACGCCGCTATCGGCATTGTGCGCATCAAGGAGAAACGCGCCGACCGCGCGCTGGTGCTGGATGACACGTACATCCCGCCAGTGCTCGACGTGGCTGCAAGCAAACCGCTGACGGCCTTTCGCAGTGAGCTGCTGGGCCTGCTGCATCAACGCGGTGAGGCCCTGGCTGGTCGTGTGGTCGCCTCGGGTGCCGGTGGTGCGTCGGAGATCGCCGATTTCATGTTGTTGCAACTGGTCAACCGCGCCCAGCCGCTGCTTCAACATTTCAACCAACTGAGCCCGCTGCACCCGGAACGGTTTTTCAGTGAGCTGGTAAGCCTGGCAGGTGAGTTTTCCACGTTCTCCACATCCGGTCGTCGTCCCCAGGAATACCCGCAATACCAGCACGATGACCTGGCCCTGAGCTTCGCCCCGGTTATGGCGGCGCTGCGTGAGGCGCTGTCGATGCTGATCGACAGCAAGGCCACGCCGATTCCAATCGTGGAAAAAGCCTACGGCATCCACGTGGCCATGCTCGCCGACAAAACCCTGCTCGACAGCGCCAGCTTCATCCTCGTGGTACGTGCCGACGTACCCGGCGAAACCCTGCGTGCGCGCTTCGGCCAGCAGAGCAAGGTCGGCTCGGTGGAGCACATCCGCGACATGGTCAACCTGCAATTGCCGGGTATCGGCCTGCTGCCGTTGCCGGTGGCGCCTCGGCAGATTCCGTATCACGCAGGCTCCACCTATTACGAGTTGGACCGGGGCAGCGAGCACTGGCAGCAATTGAACAACTCTGGTGGGTTTGCCTTCCACATCGCCGGGCAGTTCCCGGGCTTGAACCTGGCCTTCTGGGCGATCCGAGGATAATCCGCGATGCACCCCAATGACGATGACCGCACCCAGTTCATGCCGCGCCCGGGTGGCCGAGCGCCAGAACCTGCGCCCGCCGCCCCTGCGCCTTTGTCGATGCCAGCCGCGCCGATGCTCACCGGCAAGAGCCAGGGCCTCAACCCGCTGGAAAGCGCCGCCGGACCGCTGTTGGCTTTGCTGACCCGCCTGCGCAACACCATCGCCCACCCGGCGCCGGCCAGCTTGCGCGCGCAATTGCTGGCGTACTTGCGCCAGTTCGAAGAGCGCGCCGAAGCCGCCGGCATCCCGCGCAACGAAGTGCTGCTGGCCCGCTACGCACTGTGCACTGCCTTGGAT
>NZ_JBOICG010000430.1:0-2638 GCF_050739995.1 Pseudomonas sp.
TCGACCCGTTCGACCATATGGGGCCGATCTACACCTACCTGATCTATCTGCCGGTCTACACCCTGCCGTGGGCGCCTTGCTGGTTGCTGGGCCTGTGGCTGGCCGTGCGCAACTGGCGGCAGACACCACCCAATGTGCGCTGGCTGGTGTGGGGCCTGGGCCTGCTGTTCGTGTTCTTCACCGCCAGCGGCAGCCGTCGCAGCTACTACGTACTGCCGCTGGTGCCGTTTGCCCAACTGTTGGCAGCCTGGTGGCTGAGCGAACGCCTGGAGAAGAAACAAGCCAACTGGCCGCGTTGGCAGAAAGGTTTCGGTATCACCGCAGGTTTACTGCTGCTGGTACTCGGCGTGATTTACCCCTGGACCACCGGCAACGGCGGCGTGACTCGTTTCGCCGAGGATGTGCAGGCCGAAGCGGTCAAAACCGCACCGTGGAACCAATGGCAGATGGTGTTGGTGGAAGTCGATAACAAGCTGCCCATGTACCTGCAGAACGGCGGCAAACCGTTCTACTACGTCAGCGAAACCCAAGACTTCCCGCGCCAGGGCGACAGCGCCGCGCTCATGGCCTGGCTGGAAAAAACCAGCGGCCAGGGCTTCGACCCGCAACACACGATCATCGTCGCGCAGTACTCCAAGGAAGACCCGACGCCGCTGGCGTTCCTCGGTGCGGACCATCAGGTCATCACCACCCAGCCGGACAACGGCGAGCGGCTGTTCCAGAAGCGTTCGGGGGGCAGTGTGGCGTTCATTCCTTCACGTCCGTAAACGGGTAGCGCGCAATCACACTACCCGTGTGTCTGCGCTCGCATCTAACGCAACGTTTAGGTGCGGGCCGACACAGTCCTATTTATGTTCTCTTGGGTATCTTCGTCAATGAACCGCCGAAGAAACCCAAAGAGCGAGTCGCATCGGTGTGTTGCCTACCTTAAGTCAGATTATGAGCCGTGATATTCAGCATCCACGCGTAAAATATGCGTGGATGCTGGTGCAATCCTTCAGAGCGTCTCTACCAAATTTTACGTTGCGAGGGCGCGCAAGGCGCTCACACTTCCGTGCCATATAAATTAACGCAATAACTATCAGATCATTTAAACCCTGTCAGAATTCACAGTAGACATCCTTTTCCTACAAGTAATAATTCGGCACACCATCAAACAAACAATGGAAGGGTTTAAAAATGGCTAATAAGCACCTGATTGATCTTATCCATCACAACAACCAACATCACAGCAAAGCAACTGGAACATTTACAGCAGCCCTGAAAGATGCGCCATTCCCACTACCACGCGAAAAAGAATTGCAATTCGACAAACACCTTGGCGACCCAGTATTCGAAACCACATGGTATGCGAGGAGAGTGGGAGACGATCGCAGCGCCGATTACCAAGCCGTCGTGGTGAGCTTTGTTGACTCAGTACCTGACGGCACCCACCCCGTACAATATTTCGGTGACGAAACTGTAACTTACGCACTCGTGATAAACGGCCGGATAAGTTCCTATTATGCGCATGCAGACACCCTCACCCTTACCTCAAACCGAACAGCTGGACATGAACATATTGTTGGTAAATTTACTGACTGCAAGATGGTTCAGGACATTGACCCAACACAACATTTCTTGATGTCCGGCTCTTTTGATCTGAAGCACGTCCGCATTATTCCGTGACCTTAAAGGAATTCAGTAAAAACCTTTCAATAGTTGTCGACGATTTTAACAACAAGGCGTTTTTATCTGCTATCTCGGATAAGGGCGGTGATGGTCACAGCACACGCCCCCATTTTCCTTCTCATCGGTGTACATACCACTTTTAATAATCCGCCGCTGCCGCGGCGATATCGCTCAGGCCGGGGAGATAAACAAAAAGTAAGCTGTGGCGAGGGAACTTCCACATTGACCGCGTGCCCCCCTTAGATCCGACGACGGCGATTGAGCTGTGGGATGGCGGTCTGCGGCACTTCCACGCGTTGCACCTGTGCCACCGAGCACGCCGCCAGTTGCGCCAGGGTCGGCTGGCTGAACACGCTGCGGGTGTCCACCGCCAAACCGGCCTTGCGCAGGCGCGCCACCAGATTTACCGCCAGCAAGGAATGCCCGCCCAGTTCAAAGAAGTGGTCGTGGCGCCCTACCCGCTCCAGCTTCAAGACCTCGGCCCAGATGCCGGACATCAAGGTTTCCACCTCGCCCAGCGGTGGCTCGTAAGCACGACTGACCACGGCATCCACCCCCGGCTCCGGCAGGGCCTTGCGGTCGAGCTTGCCCGCGGGGTTGAGCGGCCATTCAGCCAATTGCACAAAGGCCGCCGGCACCATGTATTCCGGCAACTGCTCCAGCACATGGGCACGCAAAGCGCTCAGGCTCGGTGCCTGGCCGCGCAGAGTGAAGTAGGCGACCAAGCGCTCATCGCGAATCAGCACTGCCACTTCACGCAACGCCGGGTGTGCCGACAGTCGCGATTCGATTTCACCCAGTTCCAGCCGCACACCGCGCAGCTTGACCTGAAAGTCGTTGCGCCCCAGGAATGCCAGGTTGCCATCCGGCAGATAACGCACCAGGTCGCCAGTACGATACAGCCGATCACCGCGCACGAACGGGCTCTCGATAAAGCGCTCGGCGGTCATTTGCTCCAGCCCCAGGT
>NZ_JBOICG010000431.1:0-5996 GCF_050739995.1 Pseudomonas sp.
GTACTGGATGTGCCAGAAGCATGACCTCTACGGTTTCCAGAACAATGTCCAGGGTGCCATGGCCCAGTACATGATCTTCACCAAGGAAGGCATCATCCACAAAGTACCGGAGTCCATCGCGCCCGATGAAGCGATCCTGATCGAACCGCTGGCCTGCTCGCTGCATGCCGCCGAACGCGCCAATGTCGACCACGACGACGTTGTGGTGGTGGCCGGCGCCGGTACGCTGGGCCTGGGCATCATCGGTGCCGTACGCCTGCGCAACCCGAAAAAGCTCATCGTGCTGGACATGAAGCCCGAGCGCGCTGCCCTCGCCCTGCGCATGGGTGCCGACGAAGTGTGGAACCCGGCCGAGGTCGACGTGCTGGCAAAGATTCGCGAGATCACCGACGGCTACGGCTGTGACATTTACATCGAGGCCACCGGGCACCACAAGGCCGTCAATCAAGGCCTGGCGATGCTGCGCAAGCTGGGGCGCTTCGTCGAATTCAGCGTATTCAATGATGAGGCCACGGTCGACTGGTCGATCATCGGCGACCGCAAGGAACTGGACATACTCGGCTCACACCTGGGGCCTTACATGTACCCGCGCGCCATCGACTTTATCGGCAACCGCAAGATCGACATGCGCGATGTGGTGACCCACAAGTTTGCGCTGGCGGACTTCAAGGAAGCGTTTGCGGTGATGGAGCGCGGGGACAAGTCGCTCAAGGTAGTCCTCGAACCCTGACGCATAACCCTGTGGGAGCAGGCTTGCCAGCTCCCACATTTGAAATGTGTTGATATCAAGAACAAAAACACAGGAACCCGCGTTATGAATCGAGTCATCAACGATCCGGACCAAGTGGTCGAGGACATGCTGCGCGGCATCCTGGTCGCGCACCCCGAGTTGCGCCAGTACGAAACCAACCCCAGGGTCATCACCAAAGCCAAACCCTCCGGCCAGGGCCGCGTGGGCATTGTCACCGGTGGCGGCTCGGGGCATGAGCCGGCCTTTCTCGGCTACGTCGGCCCGGGCCTGGTGGATGCGGTGGCCGTCGGCGAGATCTTCTCCTCGCCCACCGCCAAGAGTTTTTTCGACGCCTTCCGCGCCGCCGACCACGGCGCGGGCGTGGCCTGCCTATACGGCAACTATGCCGGCGACAATATGAACGTGAAGCTGGCGATGAAAATGGCCGCCAGCAAAGACATGCGCATCCGTACCGTGGTCGCCAACGATGACGTGGCCTCCGCCCCCAAGGCCGATATCGCCAAGCGGCGCGGCGTGGCCGGGGAAATATTCATGTGGAAAATCGGCGGTGCCGCTGCCGCCCAACACTACGACCTCGATGGGGTGATTCGCGTCGCCCAGAAAACCGTCGACCATTGCCGTTCGATCGGCATTGGCCTCACGCCCTGCACCATTGCGGCGGTGGGCAAACCGAACTTCCAGATCCCCGACGGCCAGATGGAACTGGGCATCGGCCACCACGGCGAGCCGGGCATCGAAGTGATCGCCATCGAACCTGCCGCCGCCATGGCCGAGCGCATGCTCGCCCCCATCCTTGCCGACCGCGATTTCAACCAGGATGACAGTGTGGTGGTACTGGTCTCGGGCCTGGGCGCTACGCCCGTGATGGAGCTGTATGTGTTCTACGCCGAAGTGGAACGCCAGCTCACCGCCAAGGGTTTGAAGATTCACCGTTGCTACGTCGGCAACTACTTCACCTCGCTGGAAATGATGGGCGTGAC
Organism: Pseudomonas sp.; assembly: GCF_050739995.1. Classification (GTDB taxonomy): domain Bacteria; phylum Pseudomonadota; class Gammaproteobacteria; order Pseudomonadales; family Pseudomonadaceae; genus Aquipseudomonas. Next base: position 1,732 of record NZ_JBOICG010000431.1, read on the forward strand.
CCTGACCCTGCTCGGCCTGGACGCGGAGCTGAAAACCCTGATCGACCATCCCTGCCGTTCCATCGGCATGACCCAGGCGGAGTGAACCATGAGCCAACACTTTTCCACCCACGACGGCAGCGCCATTGTTGCCGACCTGGTCAGCGTGATCGTGGCCAACCGTGAATACTTGAGCGAAGTCGACGGCGCCATCGGAGATGGCGACCACGGCATCAACATGGCCAAGGGGTTCGCTCACTGCGGGCGCACCCTCGAAGGCCGTCAACTGACCCTGGCCGAAGCCCTGGATGAACTGACCCTGAGCCTGATGGAAGGCATTGGCGGTTCCATGGGACCGCTGTATGGCAGCCTGTTTATCGGCATGGCCGATGAAGTGCGCAACAGCGAGGACATTGACGCCGCCACCTTCGCCCACTTGCTGCGCGGCGGCTTGACCTCGTTGCAGGACATCACCGAGGCGGGCGTGGGCGACAAGTGCTTGATGGACACCCTGATCCCCGCGGTCGAGGCCTTTGAAGGTGCGCATGCCGGCGGCGCTTCCTTCCATGATGCACTGGAGGCGATGAAAACCGCCGCGTCACAGGGGCGCGACTCGACCAAGGACTTGGTGGCGAAAATCGGCCGCGCCAGCCGCCTGGGCGAGCGCTCCCTCGGCGTACTGGATGCCGGGGCGGTATCGTGCTGCCTGATTCTTACGCGATTGGCGGATTCGGTGCAGCCGCGACTGACGGCTTGACCTGCTGGATATATCGCACCACGGCCGGCGCTTTCTCGAAGCGCCGGTGAATCAGCGACAGCCACGATGACGCCTCGCAGCCCTGAATCGTGCGGTACACCACGCCCGGCAAACTCACATGGCCCACCATCGAGGCAGGCACCACGGCCACGCCCTGCCCCAATGACACCAGCGCCACCACCGCTACCAGCCCGCCCGGCTGTGGACCCAAGCGGGGAGCATAGCCGCCTTGCGCCGCCACGTGCAGGGTGCCGCTGATCTGTTCCGGCAGGATGAAGGTCTCGTTTTGCAGGTGCTCACAGCCGATGGCTTTCAACCCGAGCAGCCAGGAGTCCTGCGGCAGCGCGAGCACAAAGCCTTCACTGTCCAGGCGCACAGCCTCCACCCCATCGGGCAAGGTCATCGGTGAACGGATATAGCCGATATCACAACGCCCATCTGCGACCGCACTGGCCAACGTGGTCATCGCACATTCGCGCACGTTCACACTCACGTCGGGAAACGCCTGGCTGAACCCCTGCATTTGCCGTTGCAGCAATCCGCAATACAGCGCTGAAGCCACGTAGCCCAACTCGATATGCCCGATCTCCCCACGCCCGGCGCGTTGAGCATTGCGCTGGGCGAACTCGAACTGGCGCACGGTGGCTTCGGCTTCGATCAGCAAGGCGGCGCCTGCTTCGGTGAGGCTGACTTGCCGTTGTTGGCGGACGAACAAGCGTGTGCCCAGGCTGTTTTCCATATCCTGGATCTGTCGACTGAGCGTCGGCGGCGCGACGCCCAATTGCTCGGCTGCACGAGTGAAGTTGCGCTGCCGGGCAACGGCCAGAAAGTAGCGGAAATGGCGTATTTCCATGACAGGGTTAGCTCAAAGGTAATGAAGTGCCGGGTCACGCCTAACGAGGGTCGCAGGCGCTGGGGATAAGCTGTCGATGCGCTAACAGTAGAGAGGCTTTCCCATGTTCGTCAAATCCTTGAGCCTGGCACTCGCCAGCCTTTTCTCCCTCCCCAGGGTCATGGCCGCGGAGCCACCGGCCAGCGTTGCTCACAAAGCAATCCTAACCTTGTCCACCGCTCAACAGATCGCTGCCCAGGCCCGCAAGGTCGCCAGCGAACACGGCTGGCCCTGTGCACCGGCGGCGGTGACCGTGGTGCAACCATGAGCACGGTCAGCCCACGCTTGACGTTGTTGACCGCCTCCGGGGTGTGCTCACTGATTGTGCTCGATACCAATATCGTCGCCGTGACCCTGCCGAGTATTGCCCGCGACCTGGGGGCGAATTTCGCCGATATCGAGTGGGTGGTCAGCGCCTATATGCTGGCGTTCGCAGCCTTGTTGCTACCGGCCGGCAGCATTGCCGATCGCTTCGGTCGCAAGAAATCGCTGATCTGGGGGTTGAGCATTTTCATCCTGGCGTCCCTTGGCTGTGGCGCTGCACCCAATGCGTTGTTTCTCGATATCGCCCGCGCCGTCAAAGGCGTTGGCGCGGCGCTGCTGCTAACCTCGGCGCTCGCCTCCATCGGCCACACCTTCCACGATGAAGTGGAGCGTGCCAAAGCGTGGGCTTTCTGGGGCGCGTGCATGGGGGTGGCGATGACCGCCGCGCCGACCTTGGGCGGCTTGATCACCCAATACCTGGGTTGGCGCGGGATCTTCTATCTCAACCTGCCCGTGGGCCTGGCCCTGATGGGCCTGGTGCTTCGCGCGATTCCAGAATCGCGCGATGCCCAGTCAGCGCGCCTCGATCCCTGGGGCAGTCTGGCGTTCAGCGCAAGCTTGCTGTGCCTGATCTGGGGCCTGATCGAGGCCAACCGCATCGGCTGGGACAACCCGCTGACTTACGCTCGCCTGATCGGCGGCGCGCTGTTGCTGGGCGTGTTCGTGTTTGTCGAGCGTGTGCAACAACGGCCCATGGTGGATTTACAACTGTTGCGCCACCCACGCTTTATCGGCGCCCTGCTGGGGATGTTCGCCTACGCCGGTTGTGCCCAGGTGATGATGACGCTGTTGCCGTTCTATCTGCAAAACGGCCTGGGCTTTTCCGCGATTGCCTCGGGGCTGGGCATGCTGCCGTTTGCCTTGACCATGTTGATCTGCCCACGGATCGGCGCCCGACTGGCGGGACGCTTTGCCCCCGCGACGATGATGGCCACCGGTTTGACCCTGGTGGGCTGCGGCAATTTGCTGAGTGCCTGGGCCGTGAACATCGGCGGCTACCTGCCCTTCGCCCTGGCGATTGCGGTCACGGGTGCCGGTGCGGGACTGCTCAATGGCGATACGCAAAAGAACATCATGGCCTGTGTGCCACGGGATCGTGCCGGGATGGCCTCGGGCATGAGTACCACCATGCGTTTCAGCGCGATCATGCTGGCTATCGGCGTGTATGGCGCGTTGTTGAGCAGCCATAGCGAGCAATTGCTCAGCGCGAGCCTTGATGCGCAGTGGCAACCTCAGGTGGCGGGTATTGCGTCACGCGTGGTGGCTGGGGATATGCCAGCGGCAATGGGGTTGTTGCCGGAGCCGGCACGCGCGGCCGTGCAACCGCTGGCGCGACAGGCGTTTGTGGGTGGGTTCGGCGGCGTGCTGTGGGTGGCGGGGTTGTTGGGATTACTCGGGGCGTTGGTGGTGGGGGTTTTGATGAGGAAGCCGATTCCGTTAATGCAACAACAACCCTCCAGGCTGACCCAGAACTAAATGTGGGAGCGGGCTTGCTCGCGAAAGCGGTGTGCCAGTCAATGCATCTGGTGACTGATCCACTGTATTCGCGAGCAAGCCCGCTCCCACATAAGCCCACTCCCACATGGGTCCTGCGTTGTTTTGGGAATCGAATCACCAAGAGGCTACACATGAAAAAGATCAAACACCTGCTCGGTGGCTCGCTACTGACACTGGCCCTTGTGGCCCAGCAAGCTCCCGCCGCCGAAGCGGTCAAACCGATTCACTTCGGCGACATCACCTGGGAAAGCGGGAGCCTGATCACCGAGGTGTTGCGCCTGATCGTCGAGAAAGGCTACGACCTGCCCACCGACACCTTGCCCGGCAGCACCGTGAGCCTGGAAGCTGCCCTGGCCAAGGACGATATCCAAGTGATCGGCGAAGAGTGGGCCGGGCGCAGTCCGGCGTGGGTCAAGGCGGAAAACGAAGGCAAAGTGTTTGGCCTGGGCGATACCGTCAAAGGTGCCACCGAAGGCTGGTGGGTGCCGGAATACGTGATCAAGGGTGACGCGGCACGCGGCATCAAGCCCCTGGCACCGGACCTCAAGTCGGTGGCCGACCTGCCGCGCTACAAGGATGTGTTCCGCGACCCCGAAGACCCGAGCCGTGGCCGCTTCCTCAACAGCCCCACTGGCTGGACCTCGGAAATCGTCAACAGTCAGAAGCTCAAGGCGTACGGCTTGACCGACACCTTCGTCAACTTCCGTACCGGCTCCGGCGCGGCGCTGGATGCCGAGGTGGCGTCATCGGTGCGTCGTGGCAAACCGGTGTTGTTCTACTACTGGTCGCCCACGCCACTGCTGGGGCGCTTCAAGC
>NZ_JBOICG010000432.1:0-47136 GCF_050739995.1 Pseudomonas sp.
GCCTATGGCTGGGCCGACCTGGTGGTCTGCCGCTCTGGTGCGCTGACTGTCAGTGAATTGGCTGCCGCCGGTCTGCCGTCGTTGCTGGTGCCTTTGCCCCACGCCATCGATGATCACCAGACCCGCAACGCCGAATATTTGGCCGGGGAGGGCGCTGCCTTCCTGCTGCCGCAAAGAACGACTGGCGCCGCCGATTTGGCCGCACGCCTGACCGAGGTTTTGATGCAACCGGAACGACTCAACAGCATGGCGAGCACCGCAAGCCGCCTGGCCAAACCTGACGCAACCCGCACCGTGGTCGATATCTGCCTGGAGGTGGCCCATGGTTGAGAATCAGAAAGCCATGCCACAACCGGAAATGCGCCGTATCCGTCGCATCCACTTCGTCGGTATCGGCGGCGTGGGCATGTGCGGTATCGCCGAGGTGTTGCTGAACCTGGGTTACCAGGTATCCGGTTCGGACTTGAAAGAGTCGCCGGTCACCGACCGCCTGAAGTCCTTCGGTGCGCAGATCTTTATTGGCCACCGTGCCGAAAACGCTGCCGAGGCTGACGTATTGGTGGTTTCCAGTGCCGTGAACACCTCCAACCCGGAAGTGGCCACTGCCCTTGAACGCCGTATTCCAGTGGTGCCACGCGCCGAGATGCTGGCCGAGCTGATGCGCTATCGCCACGGCATCGCCGTTGCCGGTACTCATGGCAAGACCACCACCACCAGCCTGATCGCCTCGGTGTTCGCCGCTGGTGGCCTGGACCCGACTTTCGTGATTGGTGGCCGACTGAATGCAGCCGGCACCAATGCACAGCTCGGCACCAGCCGTTACCTGATCGCCGAAGCCGACGAAAGTGATGCCAGCTTCCTGCACCTGCAGCCACTGGTCGCTGTAGTGACCAACATCGATGCGGATCACATGGCGACCTACGATGGCGACTTCAACAAATTGAAGAAGACCTTCGTTGAGTTCCTGCACAACCTGCCGTTCTACGGCTTGGCCGTGGTGTGCCTCGACGATCCGGTGGTGCGTGAAATCCTGCCGCTGGTCAAGCGTCCGACCGTGACCTACGGCTTCAGCGAAGACGCTGACGTACGTGCCATCAATGTACGCCAGGAAGGCATGCAAACCTTCTTCACCGTACTGCGTCCCGACCGTGAGCCGTTGGATGTGTCGGTGAACATGCCGGGCAACCACAACGTGTTGAACTCCCTGGCGACCATCTGCATCGCCACTGACGAGGGCGTCAGCGATGAGGCCATCGTTGAAGGCTTGTCGCGTTTTGCCGGTGTGGGCCGTCGCTTCCAGGTCTACGGCCAACTGCCGGTAGACGGTGGTGACGTGATGCTGGTGGACGACTACGGTCACCACCCGACCGAGGTCGCTGCCGTGATCAAGGCCGTACGTGGTGGCTGGCCTACGCGCCGCCTGGTGATGGTCTACCAGCCACACCGCTACAGCCGCACCCGCGACCTGTACGACGATTTCGTCAATGTATTGGCCGATGCCAACGTGTTGCTGTTGATGGAGGTCTACCCGGCCGGTGAAGAACCGATCCCGGGCGCTGACAGCCGCAAGCTGTGCAACAGCATCCGCCAACGTGGCCAGTTGGACCCGATCTACATCGAGCGCGGTGTGGACCTGGCGCCGATCGTCAAGCCGCTGCTGCGTGCGGGTGACATTTTGCTGTGCCAGGGCGCCGGTGACATTGGTGGCCTTGCCCCTAAATTGTTGGCGAGCCCGCTGTTTGCTGCCGCGAAGGGGAAGTCGAAATGATCAACGACTACGGTTCCCTGTTCTCGACAATCACACCGGCCGACTTCGGTCGCGTAGCTGTACTGTTCGGCGGTAAAAGCGCTGAGCGCGAAGTGTCGCTCAAGTCCGGCAACGCTGTGCTTGAAGCGCTGCAAAGCGCAGGTGTGAATGCCTTCGGCATCGATGTGGGCGATGATTTCCTCGCCCGCCTGCAGGCCGAGAAAATCGACCGCGCCTTCATCATCCTCCACGGCCGTGGCGGTGAAGACGGCAGCATGCAGGGCTTGCTGGAGTGCGTCGGCATTCCTTACACCGGCAGTGGCATCCTCGCGTCGGCATTGGCCATGGACAAGTTGCGCACCAAGCAGGTGTGGCACAGCCTGGGTATTCCAACCCCGCGTCACAGTGTTCTGTGCAGCGAAGACGATTGTATTTCCGCAGCCAAGGAACTGGGCCTGCCTTTGATCGTCAAACCTGCCCATGAAGGCTCCAGTATCGGCATGGCCAAAGTGAACTCGGCCGCCGAATTGATCGACGCATGGAAAGCGGCAAGTACCTACGATTCGCAAGTGTTGGTGGAACAGTGGATCCAGGGTCCCGAGTACACCATCGCCACCCTGCGTGGCCAGGTATTGCCGCCTATCGCATTGGGCACGCCCCACACCTTTTATGACTACGACGCCAAGTACCTGGCATCCGATACTCAGTACCGGATCCCATGTGGCCTCGACGCAGCCAAGGAACAGGAATTGATGGACCTCACGGCGAAAGCCTGTGAGGCACTGGGTATCGCGGGTTGGGCGCGGGCAGACGTGATGCAGGATGACCAAGGGAACTTCTGGTTCCTGGAAGTCAACACCGCTCCCGGCATGACCGATCACAGCCTGGTACCTATGGCAGCCCGTGCTGCCGGTCTGGATTTCCAGCAGTTGGTGCTGGCGATTCTGGCCGCAAGCATTGAGCCAAGAGGCTAAGAACATGAAAGGCGCATCGCTTCGTCATCAGCCCCCACCAGTACCGAGCCGCAAGCCGGTGCCACGGGGTGCCAGCCGAATGGTGGCTAAAGAGCCGATGTCGGTGCGTTTGCCGAAAGCCAATTTTGGTTTCCTCAAGGCGCTGTTCTGGCCGGTACTGCTGGTGGTATTGGGCTTCGGTACCTACGAGGGCGCCCAGCGCCTGTTGCCGTATGCCGACCGACCGATCACCAAGATCAGTGTGCAGGGCGACTTGAGCTACATCAGCCAGCAAGCGGTACAGCAGCGCATCGGCCCGTACCTGGCGGCGAGCTTCTTTACCATCGACCTGGCCGGTATGCGCTCGGAGCTGGAACAGATGCCGTGGATCGCCCACGCCGAAGTCCGCCGTGTATGGCCGGACCAGGTGACGATCCGCCTGGAAGAACAACTGCCCGTGGCCCGCTGGGGCGATGGCGCCCTGTTGAACAACCAGGGCCAGGCGTTCGCGCCGCGTGAAGTGGCCAACTATGAGCACCTGCCGCAGTTGTTCGGACCGCAGCGGGCACAGCAGCAAGTGATGCAGCAGTACCAGGCATTGAGCCAGATGCTGCGGCCACTGGGCTTCTCCATCGCACGCCTGGAATTGCGTGAGCGGGGCAGCTGGTTTTTGACGACCGGGGCAGGCAGTTCCGGCCCGGGCATCGAGTTGTTGCTGGGACGCGACCGCTTGGTGGAAAAGATGCGCCGCTTTATTGCCATCTATGACAAAACCTTGAAAGAACAGATTACGAACATTGCGAGCGTCGACCTGCGTTACGCCAACGGCCTGGCCGTCGGCTGGCGTGAACCAGCTGCGCCGACGACAGCCAAACCCGCTGTCGCGAAGAATTAAGAAGAGGCAGGACCCATGGCAAACGTGCAAAGCGGCAAAATGATCGTCGGTCTCGATATCGGCACCTCCAAAGTGGTGGCGCTGGTGGGCGAGGTCGGGGAAGACGGCGTTATCGAGATCGTCGGTATTGGCACGCATCCGTCCCGGGGCCTGAAGAAGGGCGTGGTGGTGAACATCGAGTCCACCGTGCAATCGATCCAGCGCGCCATCGAAGAAGCGCAGTTGATGGCCGGTTGCCGGATCCACTCGGCGTTCGTCGGCGTGGCCGGCAACCATATTCGCAGCCTGAACTCCCACGGCATCGTGGCGATCCGCGATCGCGAAGTCAGCTCGGCCGACCTTGAGCGCGTCCTCGACGCCGCCCAGGCCGTGGCGATCCCGGCTGACCAGCGCGTGCTGCACACCCTGCCGCAGGACTATGTGATCGACAACCAGGAAGGCGTTCGCGAGCCCCTGGGTATGTCGGGCGTACGTCTGGAAGCCAAGGTCCATGTGGTGACCTGCGCCGTCAACGCCGCACAGAACATTGAAAAGTGCGTGCGCCGCTGCGGCCTGGAAATCGACGACATCATTCTTGAGCAACTGGCTTCGGCCTACTCGGTACTGACCGACGACGAAAAAGAACTGGGCGTGTGCCTGGTGGACATCGGCGGCGGTACCACTGATATCGCGATCTTCACCGAGGGTGCGATCCGTCACACCGCCGTGATCCCGATTGCCGGCGACCAGGTGACCAACGACATCGCCATGGCGTTGCGCACACCCACCCAGTACGCCGAAGAAATCAAGATCCGCTACGCCTGCGCCTTGGCCAAGCTGGCCGGTGCCGGTGAAACCATCAAGGTGCCGAGCGTGGGCGACCGTCCACCGCGCGAACTGTCGCGCCAGGCCCTGGCTGAAGTGGTCGAGCCACGCTACGACGAGCTGTTCACGTTGATCCAGGCTGAACTGCGTCGCAGCGGTTATGAAGATTTGATCCCGGCCGGCATCGTGCTGACCGGTGGCACCTCGAAGATGGAAGGCGCGGTCGAACTGGCCGAGGAAATCTTCCACATGCCGGTGCGCCTGGGCGTGCCCCATGGCGTCAAGGGCCTGGGCGACGTCGTGCGCAACCCGATTTATTCCACTGGCGTGGGCTTGCTGTTGTACGGGCTGCAGAAGCAGACCGACGGCATTTCCCTGTCGGGCCCGAGCATTCGTGACAGCTACCGCAGCGATGATGATGAGAAAGCGCCGTTGCTGGATCGGATCAAAAGCTGGGTACAGGGCAATTTCTAACGATTTACCGCAACACCGACACACCGCAACACCGTTGTAAGCAGTAGGCGAAAAAACTAGAGAAATGAAAGGAGAGGGAACATGTTCGAACTCGTAGACAACATCCCCGCAAGCCCGGTCATCAAAGTGATCGGTGTCGGCGGTGGCGGCGGCAACGCTGTCAACCATATGGTCAAGAGCAACATTGAAGGCGTTGAATTCATCTGCGCCAACACTGATGCCCAGGCGCTGAAAAGCATTGGCGCGCGGACCATCCTGCAACTGGGCACAGCCGTGACCAAGGGCCTCGGCGCTGGCGCCAACCCGGAGGTCGGCCGTCAAGCCGCCCTGGAAGACCGCGAGCGTATCGCTGAAGTGCTGCAAGGCACCAACATGGTCTTCATCACGACCGGCATGGGCGGTGGTACCGGTACCGGTGCTGCGCCGATCATCGCCGAAGTGGCCAAGGAAATGGGCATTCTGACGGTCGCTGTCGTGACCCGTCCGTTCCCGTTCGAAGGTCGCAAGCGCATGCAGATCGCCGACGAAGGCATCCGTCTGCTGTCTGAAAGCGTCGACTCGTTGATCACCATTCCCAACGAGAAGCTGCTGACCATCCTGGGCAAGGACGCAAGCCTGCTGTCCGCTTTTGCCAAGGCTGACGATGTACTGGCCGGTGCCGTTCGCGGTATCTCCGACATCATCAAGCGTCCAGGCATGATCAACGTCGACTTTGCCGACGTGCGTACCGTGATGAGCGAAATGGGCATGGCGATGATGGGCACTGGCTGCGCCAGCGGTCCGAACCGTGCACGTGAAGCCACTGAAGCGGCGATCCGCAACCCGTTGCTGGAAGACGTGAACCTGCAAGGCGCACGCGGCATCCTGGTGAACATCACCGCCGGTCCTGACCTGTCCCTGGGTGAGTACTCCGACGTGGGTAGCATCATCGAAGCCTTCGCCTCCGAGCACGCCATGGTCAAAGTCGGTACCGTGATCGATCCGGACATGCGTGATGAACTGCACGTGACCGTGGTTGCTACCGGCCTGGGTGCGAAAATCGAGAAGCCTGTGAAGGTGATCGACAACACCCTGCACAACAGCCAGGCCAGCCAGGCGGCCGCCGCTCCAGCACCTGCTCGCCAGGAACTGCCGTCGGTGAACTACCGTGATCTGGACCGTCCGACCGTGATGCGCAACCAGGCCCAGGCCGGTGCTGCGGCGTCCCGTAGCCTGAATCCGCAAGATGATCTGGACTACCTGGACATCCCGGCATTCTTGCGTCGTCAGGCCGATTAATGGAATGTATCAGGGCTATGAAGGTGATTGGTGTTCAGCAAAGGTCTGGTCTGCTATTATCGCCAGCCTTTGTTGATACCAGTTCGCAATTTGCGCTGAAGCGGTCCAAGCCATGATTAAACAACGCACCCTGAAGAATATTATTCGTGCCACAGGTGTAGGTCTGCACTCCGGGGAGAAGGTATACCTGACCCTCAAGCCTGCACCTGTCGACACCGGCATCGTGTTTGTGCGTGCCGACCTGGACCCTGTGGTGCAGATTCCTGCTCGCGCGGAAAACGTTGGCGAAACCACCATGTCGACCACATTGGTCAACGGTGACGTCAAAGTGGACACGGTGGAGCACTTGCTCTCGGCCATGGCTGGCCTGGGCATCGATAACGCCTACGTCGAGCTCTCCGCGTCCGAAGTCCCTATCATGGATGGCAGCGCTGGACCCTTCGTATTCTTGATTCAATCTGCCGGCCTGGAAGAACAGGACGCAGCCAAGAAGTTCATTCGCATTCTGCGGGAAGTGACAGTAGAAGACGGCGACAAGCGCGCCACCTTCGTCCCGTTCGAAGGCTTTAAAGTGAGCTTTGAGATCGATTTCGATCACCCGGTATTCCGTGACCGCACCCAAAGTGCAAGCGTGGATTTTTCCAGCACTTCGTTCGTAAAAGAAGTCAGCCGCGCCCGTACCTTTGGTTTCATGAGTGACATCGAGTACCTGCGCAAGCACAACCTCGCACTCGGCGGTAGCGTGGAAAACGCCATTGTGGTCGACGCGGATGGTGTACTGAACGAAGACGGCCTTCGCTATGAAGACGAATTCGTGAAGCACAAGATCCTCGATGCAATCGGTGACCTCTACCTGCTGGGCAATAGCCTGATAGGTGAGTTCAAAGGCTTCAAGTCGGGCCACGCCCTTAACAACCAGCTGCTGCGCAAGTTGATTGAGCAGACAGACGCTTGGGAAGTCGTGACCTTCGAAGATGCCAGCACCGCACCGATCTCTTACATGCGTCCCGTTGCGGCGGTGTAAGTAACAACTCTCTTTCTTTAGTTTTGAAAGGCCACCTTCGGGTGGCCTTTTTTTATGCCGGCTCTCATTTTAAATGCAGTCCCACATTCAAAGAGTCGTGGCATCCACAATTCGATTGCGCCCCGTATGCTTGGCCTCATACAACGCCTGATCCGCACTGAGCAACAACCCCTCCAGCGACAAACGACTGCGTTTTTCCCAAGTGCTCATGCCGATGCTAACGGTGATCGGCTGCTCGGCACCCGCCACCCGTGGCAAATGCTCGACACTGCTGCGGATATGCTCGGCAATCACCCAGGCGCCCTTGGCATCGGTATGCGGTAATACCACCGCAAACTCCTCTCCGCCATAGCGGGCCGCCAGGTCGGCAGGTCGGCGGATGTTGTCTTCAATCACCTGAGCGACCGTGCGCAGTGCCTCGTCACCACCGTGGTGGCCATGGCGGTCGTTGAAGGCTTTGAAGTGGTCGACATCAATCATCAGCAACGTCAGCGGTTCGGTGGTGCGTTGCGCGCGGTCCCACTCCAGGCGCAGGCGTTCGTCCAGGGTGCGACGGTTGGCCACGCCGGTCAGGGCGTCGGTAGCTGCCAGTTCTGACAGCACCCGTTCGGCGTGATGGCGGCGGCGCAGTTCCTTGCTGAGCATCCAGGTCAGCCACAGCAGACCGATGCACAGCAACCCCGTGGCGAGGCTGATCAGCACGGCCGCACGTTTCCATTGGGCGAAGACTTCGTCGGTAGACAAAGCCACCGCCACGATCAGCGGCAAGTTGCCGACCGTGGAGAAGGTATAGAGCCGCTCCTGATGGTCGACACTGGAGATGCCACGAAAGCTGCCGTCCCGCTCCTTGAGCATGCGCGCCACGTTCGGGCGTTGGCTCAGGTCTTTGTCGACTATGTCCATCTCCAGCATCGGTTGCTGCGCGAGCAAGATGCCTTGGTGGTTGATCAGGTTGATGGTGCTGTTACTGCCGATATTCAGGCTGCTGAACAATTGATGGAAATACGACAGGCGCATGGAGGCGACCGCGACGCCCTGGAAGCTGCCGTCCGGCGCGGAAAGGCGGCGGCTGAACGCGATGCGCCATTGGTCGTCGCACACGCAGCGCGCGGAAAACGGGCGGCTGATATACAAGCCAAGATCGGGGTTGGCGCGATGCACCTGGAAATAGTCGCGGTCGGCGAAGTTGCCGGTCTTGGGGATGAGCAACGAGGAGTCGGCAATGACCCCTCCATCAGCGTCCAGCAGCAGAATGTCGCCCTTGTACGGCGCCGCGGCCGAGCGGTCGAACAGCACCAGGTGGCGGATGCTCGCTGAAACGCCCTGCAAGTCATTGCGTTGGGCGGCGGCGATCAGGCCGTTGAGTGCCGTGTCGTAAAGCTCGACGTTACGCAGTACATCAGCCTCGATCAGTTGAGTGATGTTGTTCGCCGTGCGTGTTGCAGCCTGCTGGGTGTTGCCGTGCTCTCGAATCAGCAAGGCGGCGACGATCGCCACGATCAACATGACCGTGAAGACGCTGCCCAGGATCAGCAAACGTTCCGGGCGACGTGTAGGGCGTGAGAGGCTCGGGCTCATCGGGCTTACTTCTGATTCCTGGATGCCAATAGCGTAGTACTTGTAGGGCTTGGCAGGGTACAGGTTGCTGATGGGTGATCAAGGTCAGAGTACGGCGGCGTCCACAATCCGATTGCGCCCGGTGTTCTTGGCTTCGTAAAGCGCCTGATCCGCACCCAGCAACAATGCTTCCAGCGAGAGACGGTGGCCTTTATCCCAGGTGCTCATGCCGATACTCACGGTAATCGGCTGCTCGGCGCCTGCCACCCGTGGCAGGTGCTCGACACTGCTGCGGATATGTTCAGCAATGACCCAGGCGCCTTTGACGTCGGTATGCGGCAGCACCACCGCAAACTCTTCTCCACCGTAGCGTGCCGCCAGGTCGGCCGGGCGCCGGATGTTGCCGCCGATCACCTGGGCAACCGTGCGCAGCGCCTCGTCACCACCGTGATGGCCATGGCGGTCGTTGAAGTCCTTGAAGTGGTCGACGTCGATCATCAGCAGGGTGAGCGGCTCGGTGGAGCGCTGCGCACGGTCCCATTCCAGGCGCAGGCGCTGGTCCAGGGTGCGACGGTTGGCCAGGCCGGTCAGGGCATCGGTGGCGGCCAGTTCCGACAGCACCTGTTCGGCGCGATAGCGACGGCGCAGTTCCCGGCGCAGCATCCAGGTCAGCCATAACAAACCGATGCACAGTACACCGGTGGCGCCACTGGTCAGCAGTGCGGCACGTTTCCAAGGGGCAAACACATCCTCGCTGGACAGGGCCACCACCACGATCAGCGGCAAATCACCCACAGCGGTAAACGTGTACAAGCGCTCCGTGCCGGTGACGGCGGAAATGGCCTGGAAGCTGCCTTCGCCTTGGCCCAGTATGCGCTTGAAATTCGGGCGGTCGCTCAGGTCCTTGTTGATCATGTCGCTTTCCAGCAGCGGCTGCTGGGCCAGGAGAATGCCCCGGGTGTTCATCAGGTTGACGCTGCTGCTATTGCCGATGGTGAGGCGATTGAATAGCTGATCGAAATACGCCAGGCGCATGGTCGCCACCGCCACGCCGGCAAACTCGCCATTGGGTCCCGGGACACGTCGGCTGAATGCAATGCGCCACACTTGATCGCAGTCGCAGCGGATCTTGAAGGGGCAGCTGATAAACAGCCCCGCTTGAGGGTTCTGTTTCTGTGCCAGGAAGTAATCGCGATCGGCAAAGTTACGCGGCGTCGGCCGCAGTGTCGAGGAGTCGGCAAATACCGTGCCTTCGGCATCCAGCAACAGCACTTCGCCCTTGAAGGGGGCCGCGTTGGATTGATCAAACTGCACAAGGTGCTGAATATCAGCAGGCATCTGCGTCAGTTCCTTGCGCGAGGTAGCCGCGATCAAACCCTGCAATGCCAGATCGTAAAGCTCGACGTTGCGCAGCGCATCGGCATTAATCAATTGGGTGATATTGGTGGTCATGCGCTTGGCCGCCTGCAACGTGCTGGCGTGTTCGCGGCTTAGCAACGCCGCGACGATGACCACGATCAGGATGACGGTGAGACCACTGCCCATCATCAGCAGCAGCTCTGGACGTGCGGGCAGGGTACGAATGCGGGGTTGGCTCATCGCGCAGCCTTCAACAAGGAGAATGCTGGCAGTTTAGTTCTACGCGATGAAAATTAAATGATTGGTTAACAAGAAAGATCAGCGAGTTAGAACACGTTGATCGGGTAATCCACGATCACGCGGTATTCATCCACATCCCGATCGACCGCCGAGTAGCCGTTGCCACCGCGGTTGGTTGCCCATTGCAGACGCACGGCCAGGTTCTTGGCCTTGCCGCCCTGCACCACGTATTTGAGGTCGATGTCCCGTTCCCAGTGCTTGGCGTCTTTACCGTCGGCGCTGTACCAGGCGCTGTAGCCACGGCTGTTGGGATCGACCTTGGTCAGGTCGGTCTTGCCGCTGATATACGACACGGCCGAAGTCAGGCCGGGCAGGCCCCAGCCCGCGAAATCATAGGCGTACTTGAGTTTCCACGAACGCTCGTTGGGCCCGTTGAAGTCCGAGTACTGCTGGGAGTTGTCCAGGTAAATGCTGTCGCCCTGGGTGATGTAGTCGAACGGCGTGTTGCCGTTGACCCGCTGGTAGGCGGCGGTGACGCTGTGGTGGCCGATGCCCACGGTGAAATGCAGGCTGTAGGTGTTGTTGTCGATGTTGCCCAGCAACGCCTGTCCGGTGTCCTGGGTGTGGTAGTAGTGCAGGCCCGGGTTGAGGCTGACCAGGTCGTTCAGCGCGTAGGTGTAGTCCAGGTCGTAGTAGTACTGGTGCCAAACGTCTTTGAGTTCGGAGGCGTACAGGTTGCTGGTCAGGCCCTGAATACCGCTGAACGACACACCGGCCCAGTTCAGGTGCTGGCTGTCGGCGTGACTCGGCAGGGTACCGTAGCTGGTGCCGATACGGCGGTGTCCGCTCTGGTTATAGAGCTTGGTGAAACTGGCCTGGCCGCCTTCAAGCATCCAGCCGTCGACGCTGTGGTTGGTCAGGCTCACGCCACGGAAGGTCTGCGGCAACATGCGGGTCATGCCGCCGGCGATCACCGGGTTATTGAGGAACAAATCGCCGGCTTTCAGCTCGGTGTCGAACGCCCGCATTTTCAAGGTGCCGCCCGCAGTGGAGAACGAGCCCGGCGCTTTGCCGTTGCCGCTGCCGTAAGGCAGGATGCTGGAGCCGTCGGTGCCGCCGCCCCCGTCGAGTTTGAGGCCGAGCATGGCATTGAGGTCCAGGCCAAAACCGACCGTGCCCTGGGTGTAGCCGGACTCGAACGTGCCGATAAAACCCTGGCCCCATTCCTTGCTGTCATCGGTGTGAATGTCGCGACGGTCGCGGTTCATGTAGTAGTTGCGGGTGTTGATGTTGAGGTGTGAGCCCTCAACGAAACCGTCGGTGGGGGTGGTGTCTGCTGCTTGGGCGAGAGGGACGATCGTTGCTGCGATGGCGAGGAATAACGGGGTGAACGTCAGCGAGGTTTTCACCGGTGGAGCTCCTTTGGTCAATCATTAACGGCCAATGTCGTGGGTGTGTGCCTGGCCTTTTTTACGGCAAAAAAAAGCCGCTGAAGTCAGCGGCTTTAAGACAGATTCCCAGTGTAGAGCCCTGGAAAAAAGTCGAGGGAAATTCGGGTGAGCGGGAAGCTGTCTTTGCCGTCGCGCTCATCGGTGCGTCAAAGTAACGCAGGTGAGCGGTGCGATATAGAGTGTAACAAGATAATGACTGTTGCCCAAATCGCAACAGTATGAGGTTTGGCTGCTGCACATTTGCTGGCGGTGTTCTTAAGATTCAGACGGGCAGGGTGATGCCAAAGGTATTGCCGCCGCCCTCGCTGCGCACGAACACATCGCCACCGTGCATCAGCGCAATCGCCTTGACGATGGCCAGCCCCAACCCATGATTGGCCCCGCTGTTACTGCGTGACGCGTCCACTCGATAAAAGCGTTCGAACAAGCGTGGCAAGTGCTCGCTGGCAATTTCATCGCCAGGGTTGGTTACCCCAATCGTTACCTGATGCGCCTGCTGTTCAATATTCACCTCGATGACCTGCCCCGGCGCGGTGTGTTGTACCGCATTGCCCAGCAGGTTGATCAGCGCACGGCGCAGGTGGGCCTTTTCGATATGCACCAGGGCATCGCCACGGACCTGCACCTTGACCTGGGCGTCTTCGAGGATGAAGTCCAGGTAATCGAGGGTGGTCGCGACCTCATCGGCCAATGAGCTTTCAATCAGCTTGGTCGCCTTGCTGCCTTGGTCGGCGCTGGCCAGGAACAGCATGTCGTTAATGATCGAGCGCAGGCGTTCGAGCTCTTCAAGGTTGGACTGCAGCACCTCGAAGTAATGCTCCGCCGAACGCCCCCGCGTGAGCGCGACTTGGGTTTGGCCGATCAGGTTGGTCAACGGCGAGCGCAGTTCGTGGGCCACGTCGGCGTTAAACGACTCCAGGCGCGAGTAGGCTTGCTCCACACGGTCGAGGGTGGAGTTGAACGAGTTGACGAACTGGCTCAGTTCCGGCGGCAGCGGTGACAATTGCAGGCGCCCGGACAATTTTGGCGGCGCGAGCTTCTGCGCTTCATCCGACAGTTTGCCCAAGGGCTTGAGCCCGATGCGCGATACCCAGAATCCCAGCAACGCCGCCAAAGCCACGCCGACAAAGGCCAGGCCGATCAGGGCAATCAACAACTGATGTTGGGTGGCGCGGAAGTTTTCGGTGTCGATGGCAATCATGAAGCGCAAAGGCGGACGTTGCTCTTTAGCCGGGAACTGGCTCACCAGTACTTTGAACGGGTATTCATGCCCCGGCAGCCGCAGGTCACGCTTGCCGGTGGGGCCGGCGGCGAAGGCGCGAATCTGTGCATCCGGTTGACCGTATTCATAATTGGGATCGCTGCTGACCACCCAAAAACGAATGCGTTTGTCTTCTTCACCCAACAGCTTGAGTTTGGCGGTGATCTTCGCCCAATGGTCCGGCGTGCCGAAGCGTGTCACCGAGGATTCCAGCACACTGTAGCGCGCGTCCAGCTCGGCGCCGGGCAGCAAGCCCAGGCCACGGTCGACTTGCTGGTACAGCGCGCCGCCGATCAGCATGAAGATCAGCAGCGCCACCAGGGTGAACATGCCGCTCAGGCGCAAGGCGATGGAATTAGCCGCCACTTTGGCTCTCCAGGGCGCGACTCTCCAGCACATACCCCATGCCGCGAATGGTATGTAGCAGCTTCTGTTCGAATGGCCCGTCGAGCTTGGCCCGCAGGCGTTTGATCGCCACTTCCACCACGTTGGCGTCGCTGTCGAAATTGATGTCCCAGACCATTTCCGCAATCGCGGTCTTGGACAGGATTTCCCCCTGGCGCCGCGCCAATACACTGAGCAATGAAAACTCTTTGGCCGTCAGGTCCAGGCGCAGGCCGTTGCGACTGGCCTTGCGGCTGATCAGGTCGATCCACAGGTCGGCGACGGTGACCTGTACCGGCTCATGCCCGCCACTCCGGCGGGTCAACGCTTGCAGGCGCGCCACTAGTTCCAGGAACGAAAACGGCTTGCCCAAATAATCATCGGCACCTTCGCGCAGGCCACGGATGCGGTCTTCCACGCGCTCGCGGGCGGTGAGCATGATCACCGGCGTCTGCTTGCGCGCGCGCAAGGCACGCAATACGCCGAAGCCATCAAGGCCGGGCAACATCACGTCGAGGATGATCACGGCGTAGTCGTTCTCCAGCGCGAGGTGCAAACCCTCGACGCCTTCGCGTGCCACATCGACGGTGTAGCCTTGCTCCGTCAGGCCACGGTGCAGGTAGTCTGCGGTTTTTTCTTCATCTTCAATAATCAGAACGCGCATGAGCCTTTTGCTCCAGGGCGGGGCCTCAGCCTCAATGTGTGGTCGCCAGCTCAAGCGCTGGTTTGGGCCGGTGGAAAAACTTTTCAAGGTACAAGTATATGACTGGCGTGGTGAACAGCGTCAGCGCCTGGCTCACCAGCAAGCCGCCGACCACTGCTATGCCCAGCGGCTGACGCAGTTCCGCACCCGGGCCGGAGCCCAGCATCAACGGCACTGCACCGAGCAACGCGGCGAGGGTGGTCATGATGATCGGCCGGAACCGCGTGACGCACGCTTCATAGATCGCCTCTTGCGGTGGCAGCCCGCGCACGCGTTGTGCTTCCAGGGCGAAATCGATCATCAGGATGCCGTTCTTCTTGACGATACCGATCAGCAACACCAGGCCGATCAACGCCATGATCGAAAAGTCCTGGCCCAACAGCCACAGCATGATCAACGCGCCCAGGCCCGCCGAAGGCAAGGTGGAGATGATCGTCAGCGGGTGTACGAAACTCTCATACAGCACACCCAGGATAATGTAGACCGCCACCAGCGCCGCGAGGATCAGCCACGGTTGGCTGGCCAGCGAGCTCTGGAAGGCCTGGGCCGCGCCCTGGAAGGTGCCGATCAGCGTGGAGGGCATGCCGATTTCATTCTTGGCCTGATTGAGCATGATCACCGCATCACCCAAGGCCACGCCGGGCGCCAGGTTGAACGACAGGTTGGCGGCCGGGAACATGCCGTCATGGCTGATGGACAACGGCCCGACGCTGGGCGCGTCGACTTTGGCCAGCGCCGACAGCGGCACCATCTCGTTGGTCAGCGGCGAGCGCAGATAGAAGTAGTTCAGGCTCTCGGCCTTGCCGCGTTGTTGGGTGTCCAGTTCCAGCACCACTTGGTACTGGTTGATCTCGGTCTGGAACTCGTTGATCTGGCGCTGGCCGAAGGCGTCGTACAGCGCCTGGTCGACATCGGTGGCGGTCAGGCCAAAGCGGGCGGCGGCCTGGCGGTCGATACTGATGTGGGTGATGCTGCCGCCCAGTTGCAGGTCGTTGGACAGGTCGCGGAAGGCCGGGTTGGCGCGCAGTTTTTCGGTGAGGCGCTGGGTCCAGGTGTTCAGCGTCGGGCCGTCGTTGCTTTTGAGCACATATTGGTACTGGGCGCG
The DNA here is from genome assembly GCF_050739995.1 of Pseudomonas sp. Lineage (GTDB taxonomy): Bacteria > Pseudomonadota > Gammaproteobacteria > Pseudomonadales > Pseudomonadaceae > Aquipseudomonas. The sequence continues at coordinate 15,236 of NZ_JBOICG010000432.1, forward strand.
GCTGGGGCCGGAACTGAGGTTGATGTCTTGGCCGGCGCGCAGGTACAGCACGATACCCGGCACTTTCGCCAGTTTCGGGCGGATGCGGTCGATGAACTGGCTGGCGGACACATCGCGATCACCCCGGTCTTTCAAGGCAATCCAGAAGCGGCCGTTGGCGATGGTCTGGTTGCTGCCGGTCACACCCACCGAATGAGAAAACGCTTCCACCGCTGGGTCGGCCTTGACGATCTCGGCCAGGGCCTTGTGCTTGGCGACCATGTCCGGGTACGACACATCGGCCGCCGCCTCACTGGTACCGAGCACAAAGCCGGTGTCCTGGACCGGGAAGAAACCCTTGGGGATAAATACATAGCCGACTACGGCCAGGGCCAAGGTCACCACGAAGATCGTCGCCATGCTGCGCTGATGAGCCAGGGCGCGGCGCAGGTTGCGCGCATAGCCGGCCAGCAATCGTTCGCTGAAGCCCGGCTTGTCGTGGGCGTGGTGGGTCGGTGCGCGCATGAACAGTGCGGCCAGGGTCGGCGCCAAGGTCAGTGACACCACCACCGAAATCAGGATGGTGGAGGTGGCTGTCAGCGCAAACTCCTTGAACAGCCGCCCGACCACTCCGCCCATGAACAACAGCGGAATAAACGCCGCCACCAGCGAGAAGCTGATGGACACGACGGTAAAGCCTATCTCGCCGGAACCCTTGATTGCGGCTTCGCGCTTGTCGAGACCTGCTTCAAGGTGACGGTGGATGTTCTCCACCACCACGATGGCATCGTCCACCACAAAGCCCACGGCAATCACGATCGCCACCAGGGTGAGGTTGTTCAGGCTGAACCCCAGTACATACATCAACGCGAAACTGGCGATCAGCGACACGCCGAGCACGCTGGACACAATCAGCGTCGCCGACAACTGCCGCAGGAACAGCGCCATGACCGCCACCACCAAGAGGATGGCGATCAGCAGGGTCACTTCCACTTCATGCAGTGACGCACGGATGGTCTTGGTACGGTCGGTCAAGACGCTGACCTTGACCGAAGCCGGCAGCATGCCTTCCAGGCGCGGCAGTTCGGCCTGGATACGGTCCACGGTCTCGACGATGTTAGCGCCGGGCTGGCGCGAAATCACCAGGTTGACCCCTGGCGTATCGCCCGACCAGGCTTGCACGTAGGCGTTTTCCGAGCCGTTGATGACTTTGGCGATGTCACGCAGTTGAACCGGTGCGCCGTTCTTGTAGGAAACGATCAGTTGGCCGTATTCGTCCGGGTGAAACAGCTGGTCGTTGGTCGACAGGGTCGACACGCTGTTCTCGCCGTAGATTGCGCCCTTGGCCAGGTTCAGGCTCGACTGCTGGATGGCCAGGCGTACGTCGGCGAGGGTCAGGCCGATGGCGGCGAGTTTGTCTGGCGAGGCTTGAACGCGAATCGCCGGGCGCTGCTGGCCGGTGATGTTGATCTGGCCGACGCCATCGATCTGGCTGATCTGGCGGGCCAGCAAGGTTTCCACATAGTCGCTCAGCTCGGTGCTGGGCATGCTGTCGGAACTGACGCTGAGGATCAGCACCGGGCTGTCCGCCGGGTTGACCTTTCTCCAGGTCGGCAGGCTTGGCATATCGCTGGGCAGTTTGCCGGATGCGGTGTTGATCGCCGCCTGTACCTCTTGCGCGGCGGTATCGATACTTTTATTCAGGGTGAATTGCAGGGTCAGGAGGCTTGAGCCCAAGGCGCTGCTGGAAGTCATTTGTGTCATGCCGGGGATGGCGCTGAATTGCACCTCCAAGGGCGTTGCGACCGACGACGCCATGGTGTCCGGGCTGGCGCCGGGCAGGGTGGCGGTGACTTGGATCGTCGGAAACTCCGCTTCCGGCAGTGGGGCAACGGCCAGGCGTGGGAAGGCAATCAGCCCCAGCAGTACCAGGGCGAACGTCAGCAGCAGGGTGGCGACCGGGTGGTCAACACACCACGCCGAAGGTGAACGGCTGCCGCTCATGGCTGCACCTTGACGTCAGTGGGCTGGATCACCTGCGGTGGCTCCTTGAGCACCTCCACCAGGGCCCCCGCCTTGAGTCGTGACTGACCGTCGCTGACCAAAACATCCCCGACCTGCACGCCCTTGATGATGTTGATGTCGCTGTTCTGATAGGCCACTTGCACGGGCACCATGTCCACCTTGTCACCGGCGACCCGGTACACGAAGTGCGAATCCAGGCCGCGTTGCACCACGGTTGGCGGCACCACTAAAGCGTTCTTGTCCACGGCGGTCTGGATCTTGATGGTCACCAGTTGCCCCGGCCACAGCTTCTGAGAGGCGTTGTTGAATTCGGCCTTGGCACGCAGGGTGCCGGTGGTGGAGCTGATCTGGTTATCGATCAGGCTCAAGTGGCCTTCGCCGAGCAGGTCGCCAGTCTGGCCGTCGGTGTCGGCGCCCATGTAGGCATCGACACTGGCCTGGGTTGGCGCGGCGATCAGGCGTTGCAGGGTCGGCAGCATTTGTTGGGGGAGGGAAAATTCAACGGCAATCGGGTCGATCTGGGTGACGGAGAACAGACCTTGAGTGTCGCTCATGCGCAGGAAGTTGCCTTCATCCACGGTGCGAATACCGACGCGGCCACTGACCGGTGAGCGAATCTGCGTGTAGGAGAGTTGTACTTGAGCCGAGTCAATCGCGGCTTGGTTGCCTTGCGCGGTGGCCTTGAGCTGGTTGACCAGGGCTTGTTGCTCGTCATAGGTCTGCTTGGATACACCGTCGTCGACACTCAGTTCCTTGTAGCGCTTGAGGTTGACCAATGCCACTTGCAGCTGGGCCTGGCTTTCCCCCAGTTGGGCCTTGGCCTGGTCCAGGCTGGCGCGGATAGAGCGGTCATCGATGGTTGCCAAGAGGTCTCCGGCCTTGACCAACTGGCCTTCCTTGACCAGCAGTTTGGTAAGGATGCCGTCGATTTGCGGGCGAATCACCACACTGTGCAGCGACAACACCGAGCCGATGCCACTGACAAAGCGCGGTACATCCTGTTGCGCAACGCTCACCACACGCACCGGAATGGCGACCGGCGCGGCCAGTTTGGTCTTGGCTGGCCGGGTCAATGCCCAGGCTGCAACCGCCAGCACCAAAAGGACGCCCACCATCAGGGCTGTGTTTCGTTTTATTTGCATAGGTGAGGCGCCAGGGCAAAGGGTCGGAAGAATGAGAGCTCCTTTATAGCCCGCTGACCGGGTCAGCAAGGTGACCGCTGTCTGACAGGGCTGTCAGTTAAGGTCCGACCATTCGTACGACAGTAGTTAAAGAAAGAGGGGCCGCAGGTATACTGCGCGCCTGTGTGGCCCGCAAGTCGGCCTCCCTCCATTTTTTGCCCGCTCCGGAGCTTCCATGACTTCCCCGACCCAACCCCCAGTTGAAGCGGCCGACCTCGTCGATTCGGCCACCGCCGACGGCGCTGAAAAGGCCGAGATCCCGGCGTTCAAGTTCCCTTTCAAACCGGGTGAACTGGCCGGGGCCAAGCATGCCAGCCAGCCTTGGTACAAGGGCGGCGTCAAGAACGGCCATACCAAGACGCCAGGCATGGCACCGCCAGGGACTCGCCGTTCGATGGGTAAACGTTAAGAGTAAAAATTCGCGAGTAATACCGATCATTGCCTACGGCAATAGATGAAGTTTCGTATTGTAGGCCCGCGGACCTTTCTTGAAAGCTTGCACAGTATCCACGCCACCCCAGCTGTTTTGCTGGGGCGGAGGTGGGATGAGGCAGGCTTTTCTGGAAAGGATATCCCCGGATGCTGAAACAGCTCTGTGCTGCATTTGCCGTGTTACCGCTGTTCGTCATGTTCAGTACTGCAACTGCCAGTGATCAACCCCGACGCGAAATCCGCTTCGCTGTCGCCGCCCATTTTCCTCCTTTTCAAAGCCGCAATCAGCAAGGCCAGTTGGTGGGGCTGAATATTGAACTGGGCAACGCCCTATGCGTGCAGCTCAATGTGCATTGCACCTGGGTTGACCAAGTGGTCATGGAAAACTTCCCCGCTCTCGAGGCCCGACAATTCGACGCAATCATGGGTATGGCACCGACACTGGCCCGGCGCCAGTGGGTGAGCTTCACCGATGACCTCTACCCGATCACTACCCGCCTGGTGGCTCGTAAATCATCGGGCTTGACCCCTGACCGACGGTCGCTCAAGGGTAAGCGTGTCGGCGTATTGGTAAAGAGTAATCGTGAAGCCTTTGCCCTGTCGCAGTGGGCGCCGGCGGGGGTGATCATCGAGAGCTTCTGGCTCAATGACCAACTGGTTCGCAGCCTGGTCGAGGGCGATATTGATGCGACCCTGCAAGGCTCGGCGGAAATTCGCGCAGCACTGCTCGACACGCCTTATGGCCTGGATTTCGATTTTGTCGGCCCCGTTGTCTCAGCGGATCTGTTGGGCAACAGCGTAGCGATTGCGATGCGCAAAACCGATACGGCGTTGCTCAGTGAACTCAATCATGCGCTTGAGCAACTGATGCAGAACGGTGAATACCAACGCATCCTTGCGCCTTACCGTCTTAACGCGCTGCATTCCTGCCCATGATGGCTAATTAATTGCGCGGAACATGAGCTGGATCAATCTTTACCCCATTGGTGCGCTTAGAGTCGACGCCCTGCCGACTCCTCCAATAATTACGAGCGCGCTTATCCATGAAGATCAATCTGCCGGTCACCGGTCGAAATGTGGACTTTGCCCCCGACGCCAACATTCTTTCGACCACCGACCTGACCAGCGCGATTACCTACGCCAACCAAGACTTCATTGACGTCAGCGGCTATAGCCGTGATGAGCTGCTCGGTTCGCCGCACAACCTGCTGCGCCACCCGGATATGCCACCCGCGGCGTTTGCGCATATGTGGCAGACCTTGAAGCGCGGCCGTTCATGGATGGGCATGGTCAAGAACCGCTGCAAGAACGGCGATCACTATTGGGTGAGCGCCTATGTCACCCCGGTCACTCGGGATGGGATCGCCGTGGAGTATCAGTCGGTGCGCACCAAGCCAGATGCGCGCAGTGTGGCGGTGGCGGAGCGTGCCTACACGCAGTTGCGAGCGGGTAAGCGTCAGGCCTTGCCTGCCCTCGGTATGGGCGTAAAACTGTCGGCATGGGTGGCGGGCACTGGCGCGGTGACTGGGGCTTTGTGCCTGGGCCTGGCGACCTACTCGCTGGCATGGCAGTTAATGGGGCTGGTGGGCGGGTGTGCAATCGGCATTGTCGGGGTCAGGACGATCGCTCGTCCGCTGGCGCAGTTGAGTCAGCGCGCCCGCTTGATCGCCGACAACCCTTTGAGCCAGGCGATCTACACCGGTCGCCACGACGAGTGCGGGCAGATCGAGTTTGCCCTGCAAATGCTCGAAGCCCAGGTGGGTGCGGTGGTCGGGCGGATCGGTGATGCGTCACAGCGCCTGTCGGGGCATGCCGCCAGCCTGGTCGAGCAGTTGGACAGCAGCCACGCCAGTACCCTTGGCCAGCAAGCCCAGACCGACCAGGTGGCGGCGGCGATCCACCAGATGGCCGCGAGTGTGGCCGAGGTCGCCAGCCATGCGTTGGAGGCCTTCAGGGCGGCGGACCAGGCCGGCAGCGAAACCCGCGAGGGACATCAACGTGTGGGTGAAAGCCGCGATGCGGTGCTGCGCTTGTCCCAGGAGCTGGCACGCGCCACCGAGGTGATTCATCAGGTGGAAGGCCACAGCGGGGACATCAGCGGTGTGCTGGATGTGATTCGTACGATTGCCGAGCAGACCAACTTGTTGGCCCTTAACGCGGCGATTGAAGCTGCGCGAGCGGGTGAGCAGGGACGTGGTTTTGCCGTGGTCGCCGATGAAGTGCGTGGCCTGGCGCAACGTACCCAGCAATCGACCAATGAAATCCAGCGCATGATCAGCACACTGCAGGGCGGCGCCCGCGATGCGGTGCAGGCCATGAGCCATAGCAGCGAGCATGTCGACGCCAGTGTCGAACACGTGCAGCGGGCAGCGGCAGCGTTGGACGGTATCAGCCAACGGGTCAACCAGATTACGGCCATGAGCCAGCAGATCGCGACGGCTGTGGAGGAACAAAGCGCCGTCAGTGAGGACATCAACCGCAATATCGTCAACATCCGCAACGCTGGTGAAGCCACGGTCAGCGCCGGGCAGCAGAGCCAACTCAGCTCAGGCGATGTGGCGGCGCTGGCGGAAGACCTGCGTCAGTTGGCGCAGGAGTTCTGGGGCCGCCGCAGTCAGGTGGCGCGCAAGGAGATGAAGGCGTAGTTGGCCGGCACTTCGGTTGCGATTTGCGCACCGGCATCCAATACCTGTTCGGCGATATCCATCCCGGACACATGAAACACCCACTCATTGGCCACGGACGGCCGATCAACCGCCAGCTCAAGCGCCTGGGCAAAGGCATTCATGTCCGGCAAGTAGGCGGTAAATCCATCCCCCTTCAGCGCTGTGGTGCGAATGCCGAGCAAGGCACACACCGCCTCTTTGGTCTGCACGTCATCGCGGTCGGCCTGGCGCGAGCGGCGGATCAATTCGACCAACTCCGGGTCCATCAGCTCACCCCCGACGATCAGGGCCGGCCCTTGTTCCCAGGATTGCGGCGGACAATCCTTGGCGGCCGGGTTCAACGGAATATGCGGGTTGATCTCCATCGGGTAGATACGACACACCAGCGGCCGGCGCTCGTAGATGCGGCAACGGTTGTCTTCGTCAAGATTCCGGCAGCGCCCGGCGTTGTAGGCGGCGAAGGTGATTGCCACAAAGGCCTCGACATTGCCGCTGGGCACCACCACCGAACGGCGCTCGGCGTGTTCGCGTTGCTGCAGTGGCAAACCCAGGCCGCTGGCCAGGAAACCTTCGACGAGAACGATGACATGACCGCCGTCCGCCGCCCATTGTCGGGCTTCGTCGAGGGTCAAGGGGACGTGATGGTCGCTGCAGCATTTGCCGCAACCTACGCAGGAAAAGTGAGTGTTCATGGCGGATCTGTCACCAGGCAAGGTCAGAGGGCACACGGGAACGGTGACGGGTTTTTACCTCTATCCAGCGTTCGGGCTCTCTTGAAGCAAGTTGCACGCCAGTGCCTGTCAGTCCTCGGGTACTGCATCGCGAAGGACAAATTTCATCCCGGCGCTTTCATACAACTGCCGGGCGCGCAGGTTGCTCTCCAGCACCTTGAGATCCACACAGGGTTCGCCGCGCTGCTTGAACACTTGGAAGGCATGCAGCAACAGGGCTCGGCCCAGCCCCTGGCCTTGGGCGCAGGGATGAATAGAGAGATTCTTGATAAAGGCGCTGGTCCAACATTGCGCCACACCAAGCACGCCCTCTCTGTTACTGACCACCAGGCACAGTGTCGGGTCGAATTCGGCATCGGTGATGAACTGCTGTTGCCATTTTTCCAGGCTGGCTACGCGGCCACCGCCCTGATCCTGGGTCAGGCACAACACCGAATGGATGGCTGGGGCCAGTTCGTCGCGATAATGGTCCAGCAGGATTCCCGCCGGCCACTGCGGCGCGGGCAAGCTGCCCGTGAGGTCACGGCGCAACAATTGGAAGAACGCACTCATGGCTCAGAGACCTTTTTGCGCCACGGTCTGGGCGGCGACCACCAGGCATTTGGTCAGCTCGGGCGAGGAAAACTTGGTCAGCACCGCGTCGGCACCGGCCAGGCGTGCTTTCTCACTGTTCATTGCGCTGTCCAGGGAGGTATGCAACAGCACATAAAGCGCCTGGAAGTCAGGGGTTTCACGCAAGGTGCGGGTGAGGGCGTAACCGTCCATTTCGGACATTTCGATGTCCGAGACCACCACGTTGATTTGCTCGACGGTGCCTTGCAGCTCCAGCAAACGGTCAATGGCTTCCTTGGCGCTGCGTGCGGTGTGGCAGGTCAAGCCGAGGTTGCGCAGGGTGTGTACCGACTGCTGCAACGCGACTTGGCTGTCATCCACCACCAGGATGCGCGCATTGCCCAGTACTTCGGCTTCTTCCATGGTCAGGTCGGTCGGTGCTGCCTCAATCGGCGCCGGTGCGATGCCGTGGATGACCTTCTCGATATCCAAAACCTGCACCAGCCCGCCCTCGACCTGGGTGACCCCGGTGATAAACGCACGGTTGCCGCCGGAGCCATAGGGCGGAGGGCGGATATCGGTGGTCAGGCAGTGCACGATCTTGCTCACCGCCTGCACATGCAGGCCCTGTTTGGACCGGCTGACATCGGTGACGATCAGGCAGCCGCCGTCCGGGTCCTGCAACGGCATTTCACCCAAGGCTCGGCTTAGGTCGATCACTGACAGCGAAGCGCCGCGCAGGGTGGCGATGCCTTTGACGTGGGGGTGGGACTCTGGCAGTCGGGTCAGCGGCGGGCAGGGAATGATTTCACTGACTTTCAGCAGGTTGATCGCCATCAGCTTGCCGCTGCGCAAGGTAAAGAGCAGAAGCGAGAGTGAGTCTGCGCGGGCTTTGGTGGTGGACATAAAAACCTTCTGTGGATCAGGGATGACGATCTATACAGAGTTATCGACTTGGGAGAGCCAGGCTTTAACCGGATCTTGTGTTGAACTCGGTCAATGTGGGAGGGGATTTATGTCAGCCCTTCCAGACTTGCGGATTCACCAGATCCTGCGGGCGCTCACCCAGCAATGCGCTACGCAGGTTGTCCAGGGCGCGGTTGGCCATGGCTTCGCGGGTTTCATGGGTCGCCGAGCCGATATGCGGCAGCGTCACGGCATTGCTCAGTTGGAACAGCGGCGATTCAGACAATGGCTCCTGCTCATACACATCGAGGCCTGCACCGCGGATTTGCTGGTTTTGCAGGGCCTCGATCAGTGCCGGTTCATCGACCACGGGACCACGGGAAATATTGATCAGGATCGCGCTGGACTTCATCAGCCCCAACTCCCGCGTGCTGATCAGGTGACGGGTTTTCTCGCTCAACGGCACTACCAGGCACACAAAATCCGCCTCGGCCAGCAGTTCATCCAGGCTGCGGAACTGCGCGCCCAGCTCTTGTTCGAGTGCAGTCTTGCGGCTATTGCCGCTGTACAGGATCGGCATGTTGAAGCCTAGCCGCCCACGTCGGGCCACGGCCGCGCCGATATTGCCCATGCCGACGATACCCAGGGTCTTGCCGTGTACGTCGCAACCAAACAACGGTGCGCCGACACTGGCTTTCCACTGACCGGCCTTGGTCCAGGCGTCCAGCTCGGCCACACGGCGCGCGCTGCTCATCAGCAGGGCGAAAGCCAGGTCGGCGGTGCTTTCGGTGAGCACATCGGGGGTGTTGGTGAGCATGATCCCGCGTTCGTTGAAGTACGGCACGTCGTAGTTGTCGTAGCCCACCGAGACACTGGACACCACTTCCAACTTGCTCGCGCCTTCGAGCTGCGCACGGCCCAGCTTGCGGCCCACACCGATCAGACCGTGGGCGTGGGGCAGGGCTTCATTGAATTGAGCGTTGATGTCCCCACGCTTGGGGTCGGGCACGATCACCTCGAACTCTTGCTGCAGGCGTTCGATCATGGGCGCAGTGATACGGCTGAAGGCGAGGACAGTCTTTTTCATTGCAGGCGGGCTCATCGACTACGGGAGAATGCCAAGCACGCTAACATTCCTGGGTACGATTGTCAGGACACCACAGAATCAATGTGTACACAGTTCAAAAGGTGGGAGGGGGCTTGCTCCCGATGGCGGTGTATCAGTCACCAGATATATTGACTGACCCACTGCTATCGGGGGCAAGCCCCCTCCCACATTTGAAAGATCAATTCACCAGACGAGCCGTGCCCAGGCCACCTGTCAGCTCATACGCCGCGAGCTCTGCCTGATGCGCCGCCAGAATCTCCGGCAGCGAGCCGCGCAGGTATTCCACCCAGGTCTTGATCTTCGCATCCAGGTATTGGCGCGAAGGGTAGATGGCGTACAGGTTCAGCTCTTGCGAGCGGTAGGTCGGCATCACCCGCACCAACGTGCCGTTGCGCAGGCCTTCGATGGCGGCGTACACCGGCAGCAGGCCGACGCCCATGCCGCTGGTGATTGCGGTTTTCATCGCATCGGCCGAGTTCACCAGGAACGGCGAGGTGTTGATCGCCACGCTCTCCTGGCCTTCGGGGCCGTTGAAAGTCCATTTATCCAGTTGAACCACCGGGCTGACCAGGCGCAGGCACGCATGGTTGAGCAAATCCTGTGGACGCTGCGCGCAACCCTTGGCCTTGACGTAATCCGGCGAGGCGCACGCGATGCTGTAGGTGATGCCCAGGCGTTGGGACACGAAACCCGAATCCGGCAGCTCGCTGGCCAGCACGATCGACACGTCATAACCCTCATCGAGCAAGTCCGGCACACGGTTGGCCAGAGTCAGGTCGAAGGTTACGTCGGGGTGGGTACGGCGGTAGCGGGCAATCGCATCAATCACGAAATGCTGGCCGATGCCGGTCATGGTGTGCACTTTCAGCTGCCCGGCGGGACGCGCGTGGGCGTCACTGGCTTCGGCCTCGGCTTCCTCGACATACGCGAGGATTTGCTCGCAGCGCAGCAAATAGCGCTTGCCGGCCTCGGTCAGTGCGATGCGGCGGGTGGTGCGGTTCAACAAGCGGGTTTGCAGATGGGCCTCAAGGTTGGAGACCGCGCGCGAGACGTTGGCAGTGGTCGTGTCCAGTTGCACGGCGGCGGCGGTGAAGCTGCCGGCTTCGGCCACACAACTGAAGGCGCGCATGTTTTGCAAAGTGTCCATGGAGTGTTCTCAAGGGAGATAACAAATTGTGACAGAAAGTTACGCCGTCCAGTGATCCCTACCAACGGATTATCGCCTGAACGGTAACAAAGATTCACAGGAATGCCAGCTTATCGTTGCCCATGCCGCCGCCTAGAATTGCGCCACTTTCCCCGCTCCACCCTCTCAGGAATTCGCTTGCCGTGCCGCTTTGCATCAGCAGAGAGCTGAAGACTCTCATTAACAGAGGGCTGAAGGCTCTCAGTGTTTGTGCCTTATCGTTAGCAATCAGCGGCTGCATCGGAACCGGAGGAATCGCCCCACAAGGCCAGGCCCTCGACGCCAATACCCTAGCCACCGACGAAGCCATCCAGAGCGCCGCCCAGGACGCCCACTGGCCCACAGCCCATTGGTGGCAGGCCTACGGCGATCCGCAACTGAATCGCTGGGTCGAACTCGCCACGCAAAACAGCCCAAGCATGGCCATGGCCGCCGCACGGGTGCGTGAAGCGCGGGCCATGGCGGGGGTTGCCGAGTCGGCCGAGTCGTTGCAGATCAACAGCGACACCACCCTCAAACGTCACAACTGGCCCAAGGATCAGTTCTACGGCCCGGGAGAATTGAGCGGCGCGAACACCTGGGACAACAATTCCACCCTGGGCCTGAGCTATGCCCTCGACCTGTGGGGCCGCGAAAGCAACGCCACCGAACGGGCCGTCGACCTGGCCCACATGAGCGTCGCCGAAGCGCGCCAAGCCCAGCTCGAATTGCAGAACAACGTGGTGCGCGCCTATATCCAGCTGTCGCTGCACTACGCCAGCCGCGATATCGTCGCCGCCACCCTGGCCCAGCAACAGCAGATCCTCGACCTGGCCAACAAACGCCTGGACGCCGGGATCGGCACGCATTTCGACGTCAGCCAGGCCGAGACCCCATTGCCGGAAACCCACCGCCAATTGGACGCCCTCGACGAAGAAATCGCCCTGAGCCGCAACCAGTTGGCGGCATTGGCGGGCAAAGGCCCGGGGGAAGGCGCGACGTTGCAGCGCCCGACGCTGTCCCTCGCCGCTGCGCTGAAGCTGCCTTCCAGCCTGCCTGCGCAATTGCTCGGCCAGCGCCCCGACGTGGTCGCCAGCCGTTGGCAGGTGGCGGCCCAGGCCCGTGGTATCGATGTGGCCCATGCCGGCTTCTACCCCAATGTCGACCTGGTCGGCAGCCTCGGCTATATGGCTACCGGCGGCACTATGCTCGGTTTTCTCAGCGGCCAGAAATTCAACTACAACGTCGGCCCGGCGATCAACTTGCCGATCTTCGACGGTGGCCGGCTGCGGGGGCAATTGGGCGAGGCGAGTGCCGGGTATGACATCGCCGTGGCCAAGTACAACCAGACCCTGGTCAACGCGCTCAAGGGCATCAGCGACCAACTGATCCGCCGCGAGTCCATGGACAAGCAGTCGGCCTTCGCCGCGCAGTCGGTGGCTTCGGCACAGAAAACCTATGACATCGCGATGATCGCCTATCAACGCGGCCTCACCGATTACCTCAACGTGCTGAACGCCCAGACCCTGCTGTTCCGCCAGGAACAGGTCGAGCAGCAGGTGCAGGCCGCACGCTTGAGCGCCCACGCCGAGCTGGTGACGGCCCTGGGTGGCGGCATCCAGGCCGGCGACGATGTGCCACAAGCGGCCAAGACCCTCCCGAGCAAGACCCCGGCGGCACTCGCCGTGTTTGATCACTGAGTAGGATTTGATGACTCCCTTGCCTGCACCGCTGCGCTGGCTGCATTCCCTTGAGTGGCGCCGTGGCTTTTTCGACTGGTCACGCAGTGACGGCGTGACCTGGGTCTACATCTTCAAGGTGCTGATCGCCGCGTTCCTCACGTTATGGCTGGCCATGCGCCTGGAATTGCCACAACCGCGTACGGCGATGATCACGGTGTTCATCGTGATGCAACCGCAAAGCGGCCAGGTGTTTGCCAAGAGCTTCTACCGTTTCCTCGGCACCCTGGCGGGCTCGGCGGTGATGGTGTTCCTGATCGCCCTGTTTGCGCAGAACACCGAGCTGTTCCTCGGTGCCCTGGCGATCTGGGTCGGTATTTGCACCGCTGGCGCGACCCGTAACCGCAACTTCCGCGCCTATGGTTTTGTGCTGGCCGGCTACACGGCGGCGATGGTCGGTTTGCCCGCGCTGGCCCATCCGGACGGTGCCTTCATGGCGGCGGTGTGGCGCGTGCTGGAAATCTCCCTGGGGATTCTGTGCTCCACGCTGGTCAGCGCGGCGATCCTGCCGCAGACCTCCAGTGCAGCCATGCGCAACGCGCTGTACCAACGCTTTGGCGTGTTCGCGCTGTTCGTCACCGATGGCCTGCGTGGGCGCAGCCAGCGCGAAGGTTTCGAGGCCAGCAACGTGCGTTTCATCGCCGAAGCCGTGGGCCTGGAAGGCTTGCGCAGCGTCACCGTGTTCGAAGACCCGCATATGCGGCGGCGCAATGGCCGGCTCAGTCGCCTCAACAGCGAGTTCATGAGCATCACCACGCGCTTCAATGCCTTGCATCAATTGCTGGAGCGACTGCGCACGGATGAAGCGGATCACGTCGTCGCGGCGATCAAACCCGGGCTGCAGGATCTTGCCGAAGTGCTCGACGGTTTCTCCGGTCGTGCCCTCACCAGTCCTGATGCGGCGCGGCTGGTGAGTCAACTCAGCGCCTACAAAGACAGCTTGCCCGCCAAGGTGCGCGCCTTGCGAGCAGTCTTTCAGGAGGAAGACCCAAGCGACGCCGAGCAGTTGGATTTCCACACCGCCTACGAGTTGCTGTATCGCTTCGTCGACGACTTGCACAACTACGCGCTGACCCACGCTTCCCTGGCAGACCATAGTCACGCACGGGAAGACTGGGACGAGCCCTACACGCCGAAAACCAACTGGCTGGCCTGCGCCGCCTCGGGGATTCGCGCGTCGTTCATCCTGATCGTGCTGGGCAGTTACTGGGTGGCCACTGCCTGGCCCAGCGGTGCGACGATGACCCTGATCGCCGCTGCCACCGTTGGCCTGTCTGCCGCCACGCCCAACCCGAAACGCATGGCCTTTCAAATGGCTTGCGGCACCTTGATCGGCGCGTTGGTGGGCTTCGTCGAGATGTTTTTCGTGTTCCCATGGATCGACGGGTTCCCGCTGTTATGCGTGATGCTCGCGCCGGTGATCATCTTCGGTGCGTTCCTCGCTTCACGCCCGCAGTACGCTGGTGTCGGCGTGGGTTTGCTGATCTTCTTCAGCACCGGTTCGGTGCCGGACAACCTGACGATCTACAACCCCTACACCTTTATCAACGACTACATCGCCATGGTCATCGGCATGCTGGTCTGCGCGGCGGCGGGGGCGATTATCCTGCCGCCCAACAGCCGCTGGCTGTGGCGCCGCCTGGAGCAGGACCTGCGCGAGCAGGTGGTGTATGCCATCAGTGGCAAGCTCAAGGGCTTGGCGTCGAGCTTTGAAAGCCGCACCCGTGATTTACTGCACCAAGCCTACGGCCTGGCCGCAGGCCAGCCGCAAGTACAGCGCGACCTGCTGCGCTGGATGTTCGTGGTACTGGAAGTCGGCCACGCGATCATCGAACTGCGCAAGGAACAGGCGATCTTGCCGGTGCACCCGGCGTACGCCGAATCCCAACCGTGGCGCCAAGCGATCCGCGTGATGGGGCGCTCGCTGGTGCGGTTGTTCCTGCAACCCAGCGCGAGCAACCTGGAGCGCGGCCTGATCGCCGTCGACCATGCCATCAGCCGCGTGCAGGCCACCGACGAACCCTTCGCCCCGCACTTCGACACCTCGGCCCTGCGCCGGGTGAAAAGCTACCTGCACTTTATCCGCACTTCGTTGCTGGACCCGCAATCGCCACTCGCTGCCTTCAAAGGAGCTGCGCATGCCCCGTGAAATCGCGTTCCACGGCATCTACATGCCGACCATGACCCTGATGTTTCTGATCGCGGCGGGGCTGGCCTGGGGCGTGGACCGCTTCCTGGCCGGGTTCGACCTGTACCGTTTTTTCTGGCACCCGGCGTTGCTGCGCCTGAGCCTGTTCGTTTGCCTGTTCGGCGCCCTGGCGCTGACCGTCTACCGTTGAGAATGCCCCGATGAAAAAGTTTTTCAGCCTGCTCGCCACCTTGTTGGTACTGGCCTTGGCGATCTGGATTGGCCGCACGTTGTGGGTGCATTACATGGAAACCCCGTGGACCCGCGACGGGCGCGTGCGCGCCGATATCATCAACGTCGCCGCCGACGTGACCGGGGAAGTGGTCGACGTGCCGGTGCGTGACAACCAGTTGGTTAAAAAGGGCGACCTGCTGATGCAGATCGACCCCGAGCACTACCGCATTGCGGTCAAGCAGGCGCAATCGCTGGTGGCTTCACGCAAAGCCACCTGGGAGATGCGCAAGGTCAACGCCCATCGCCGGGCTGACCTGGATGCGCTGGTGATCTCCAAGGAAAACCGTGACGACGCCAGCAACATCGCCGACTCGGCGTTGGCGGATTACCAACACGCGCTGGCGCAATTGGAAGCGGCTGAACTGAATCTGAAACGCACGCAAGTGGTCGCGGCGGTCGACGGTTATGTCACCAACCTCAATGTGCATCGCGGCGACTACGCACGCATCGGCGAAGCCAAGATGGCCGTGGTGGATATGAACTCGTTCTGGGTATATGGCTTCTTCGAAGAAACCAAGCTGCCCCACGTCAAAGTCGGTGACAAAGCCGATATGCAGTTGATGAGTGGCGAGACGCTCAAGGGCCACGTGGAAAGCATCTCGCGGGGCATCTATGACCGTGACAACCCCGAAAGTCGCGAGTTGATTGCCGATGTGAATCCGACCTTCAACTGGGTGCGTTTGGCCCAGCGGGTGCCGGTGCGGATTCATATCGATGAAGTGCCGGAGGGGGTGTTGCTGGCAGCGGGGATTACTTGCACGGTAATCGTCAGTGCAGCGCAAAAATGAAGAGGTGGGTCTAAGTAAATAGTGCTTTAAACCTGATTTTACGTCGGCGCTTTAGCCTAAGCATGCTGGTATAGCGGCGGTGGTTCTTTGAGTTGAGGACCAGGATGTAAAGCAGGGATGTGAACAAAGGGAATAAGTTGAACAGCGTCGCCGGGTGACTGGCCAGGTAGCCAATCGCGAGCAAGGTATTAACGATGGCGACGGGTATGAGTATTCGAAAGGCGTGACGGAAGCCTTCAAATAACATTATCTGACCTGCGTAAAAAATCAGACAAAGTGCCATACCGGTTCCGAAAGAAAACTCAGTCGGTAAATGATTGGCCTTTGTGTAATACGACAAGCTAAGTGTCATGTTGATAGCAATGTTGTTCAGGCTCAGCAGCAGAGCACTGCCCCATGACGGTAAGAATCGATAGGCGTAACGGCGCCAAATTCGATATTCACGGAAGGGGTCGACGCTATAAATCATATTCGGAAAACTCCTCATACAGACCAATGACTATGTGATTGATATTTCCGGAATAGGTGCTGCCTCCAACGGCCAAGGTCGCTCCAACCTGGTCTTTTATTTGAGTGAGAATACCCAAACGCAATTGGGGGTTGCTGTAGCGTTTGGGTAGCTGCCCCGTCAGTTGCTTCAGGCGAATCATTTCGCGGGGATGACGAGGGTTCTGCAGTCGCAGTACTTCGGTCGTTAACTTTGCACGCTCCTGGCGACTCATGTGCCTCAAGATATCTGTCGAGTTACGCCCAGTCGCATGCTTGATGGCCATTACTGTTTTGACAGTAGCGAAGGTGGTGGTACCCGCCCCGACCAATGAAATGCCATCCAGGGCGACGGTCATTGCCTGATACCAGCTTAGGTTGTCGTAATAGTTGTTTTTGGCGGGATTGGTCAAATCGTTGGCGACTCTCCATGAACCATTGACACACTGGAGGGCACTGGCAGTCGCAGCGCTATAGGCAACGTAGCTCAGTGCAAGACTGGCACCAGCGCTGAAAGGTACTGCTGCGACTCCTGATTTCGCAATGATGTAGCCTATTACTGCCCCTCCACAGGAGGCAGCCATTCCCGACGCGTCCCGCCACAGCTGGGATTCACGAGGCGAGCTTGCCGCCAGCTCCGCGTACTGATCGGCAGTCACCACCGGCCCCGTCAACTCCCGTAAAATCACGCGCTTGGGCTCGATGCTGCATAGCGGTACAAACTCACGCAGAACCGTCACCCTGTAATCACTGCCGACATGCACCACGCCCGCGCCGACGATGGCGGGGTCGGCGTCAATGGTTCGATAGAGTTTGGGCAGGTCCAGCAGACTGGTCAGTCGCTGGCGAGTCGTGGTGTGCGCATCTGGCACACCGCTTCGCAGGAAATCGCTCGGCATCCTTTCACCTGTGAGTAAACAGAAGTGAAAGAGCCTGAGGATTAGTTTCTTGTGTTGATGTCAGGTAATTCGCTATTTTTTGTAGGAGTCGGCCTGTCGGTTATTTCATTGTGCGAGAAAAGTCTCGTGCAGATGGCGCCACAGCTATGCGCACATCGGCGAAGCGAAAGTGGTCGTGGTGGATATGAGCCTATGGCTTCTTCAAGGAAACCAAACACGCCTGCGCGTGCAAGTCACGCTGCCCGCTTATGAAAAATACCTACGGCCCGAACCGCACCAGCATGCGTTGACCCACCCGCAGTGACTCCGGCGGTGGTTGATCGAAAGCCAATATGCATTCAACTGTGCGCATGTTGGCCCTGACCAATGCATCCTCTTCAAGGGTGCTGTTGCCCAATACCGAGCTGATGCGCACAACGTGGCCCGACAGAGGGGCTGAACCATTGCCGCTGTCATCCGTAATTTCGGCCTTCATTCCAGGGAGTACCGCGCCGGTGAACGACTCATTCAGCTCGGCCCGCACGATACGTGCCTGGTTCGGCAGCAAGACAAAGGCCGGCCCGGACTGTGAAGAGACCATGGCGCCAGGTTGGATCAGGCGACGGACCACCTCGGCGTCTATCGGCGCACGCAGGCTGCGCTTCGCCAGTTCGTAGCGTGCAGCCGTCAGTTTTCTCGCTGCAACGTCGGCCTCTCCTTTATTTCTTTCAATATCGTCGCGTAACCGTTCGGCGATTTCATGAGCCTCATCGGCACTTTGCCTGTCGCCTGCGCCCGCGGTGGCTGCCGTTGTCAGGCGACTGGCCTTCTGCTCGGCAAACTTAAGCTGTCTTGCGAGTTGTTTGGCTTGAACCAGAACCTGTTGTTGCTCGGTCTGTGCGGCGCTGACGGCCAGCTGCGCCAGTTCGCTGTCCAGGGTGGCGAGCAGTTGGCCCTTTTTGACATGCTCGCCTTCACTGACTTTGATCTCGGCAACGACGCCGTCGCGAGTGACGCCGAGCTTGAGCAAGCCGCCTTCCACATCAATACGGCCGCGAGCCACCGCCAGGTAAGTCGGGGTCGATGCCGCCGGCTTCGAAGGTGGATCTTCACGGGAGCAGCCGGTCAGCAGCAAAAGTGCGGTACTTAGAACCAGCCATGGGCGAAGCGAACGCGCGTTCATACGGAGTGTTCCTGGGCTCCGGCCGCAGTGGCCGGTTGGAAGGGGATGGGGTGATCGCTCAAGATGCGGCCGTCTTCTATGGTCAATACCCGGTCGGAGTTGCTGATCAGGCGGGGGTCGTGACTGACACACAGCACCGTGGTCCCACGCGTGCGTGCGATCCTGTGCAAAATGTCGATCACGATTTGGCCGTTAGCGGCATCGAGGGCACTGGTGGGTTCGTCAGCGAATAACAACTGGGGGGCCTTGGCCACGGCGCGGGCAATGGCGACGCGCTGTTTTTCGCCGCCGGATAACTCGGCCGGGCGCAGTTTCATGCGTGGGCCCAGCCCGACGTCTTCCAGGGCTTCGATGGCGCGTTGTCGTATTTGCCTTGCCGGTAGCCCGAGGTAGCTCAACGGCAACTCGACCTGTTGCAGCGCAGTCAAGGCTGGAAACAGGTTGAAGCCTTGGAATACGAAGCCGGTGTGCTGCAGGCGAAAGTGTTCCAGCGCCCGAGTATCCAGGCTTGCCAGGTCTTGCCCAAGCGCTGTCGCGCTTCCCTGGTCCGGCCGCTGCAAGCCGCTGAGAATGGCCAACAGTGTACTTTTACCGCAGCCGGACGGACCTGAGATCAGGGTGAGTTCGCCGGGATGTATCGTCAGGCTAATATCATGCAGCACGGGGGTTACGACTCGACCTGAGGTAAACGATTTGCTGATACCGCTGGCTTGAAGCGTGACGGGTGTGGCTGAAGTCAGGAGGCTCATGGGCGGTCTATCTCAAAAGGCTTGCCGGGTCGGCGTGGCGTAAGGTACGGATGGCCGCCAGGCCCGACACAAGTGCCAGGATCATGCTCAGGAACAGGCAAGCCAGGGCCGCGACGGGCGAGAGTTCCACCGGCACGTTGTAGTGCCCCGCCAGTACGAAGAAGAGGCCGGCCAGGACCGAACTGCCAAGCAGCCCCAGTGCCCCGACCCAGAACGCCTGCTCCATCACCACTTTGCGCAAGGCATTCACGCCGACGCCAAGGGCGTTCAAGGTTGCGTATTCGCGGATTGAACCCACGATGGCGGCGACCAGCGTCTGACTGGTAATCACGGCGCCCACCAGGAAGACAATCGCCGCCAGAAATAGCACGCCGGCGCCTGCACCCGTGTCGAACATCCAATACATCTGCGAGCGCTGGGCGAACTCTTTTGCTGTCCATACGGCGTAGCTGCCGAACGCGGAACTGGTGCCCAGGCGCGTGGCAACCGCATCCGCCTGGGCGGGATCGCGCAGCTTCGCCACCAGGTAGGTAATGCCGTCAGTCGTGGCCGTGGTGTCGAGTTGCCGAGCGGTGGACAGTGACGCCAGCACATTCACCCCGCCCAGCGCACGCAAGCCGCTGGTGACGCCGACCACGCGGACACGATGACCGTTGATGGTCGCGGTATCCCCCAGGTTGACGCCCAGGCTGTCCAGGTCGGCCCGATCAACGATCACCGCACCGGGTTCGTCCAGGCGGGCACGCAGCTCCGGCGCCAGTACGCGACCAAACATCATGCCGTGTGGCCCGGCATCGATACCGGAGACAAAGACCGACACACCACCGGTGTCTCGTGTACCGCGCCAGTCGGCGTCTACCCAGCGGTACGATTCCACCTTGAGTATGTCGGCATCCATGCGCAAGCGCATTTCTACCCCGGGGTCGATCGGCCTCCCGAGGTTGACACTTTGGGTGCCGGGATAGCCGACCCAAAGGTCAGCCGTAGAACCGGTGATATAGAGGCTGGCACTGCCGAAGATCCCCAGTACCAGGGCGGCCTGCAGCAACTGCAGCAAACCTGCGAAACCCACCGCAATCATCGCGGGTAGGAAGCGGCGCCACTCATGGATCAGTGTCAGGCGGGCAAGCGCTACCATCAGTCAGCATCCTTCAACGTCGTCGCCGGCAATGGCGCTCCGCCGAGCGCCTTGTAGAGCGCTATATAGGCGATACCTCGTTCAGTACTCGCGCTGTCGGCCTGTTGCATGGCATGCAGCGCTTCCACCCGGGCAGTCGCCAGATCCAGTGTGCTCATCAGCCCCAGGGTAGCCCGCTGTTGCAACGCATCCAGACGGGTTTGCGTCTCGGCATAGACCTGGCGGGACGCTTGCTCGCGTAGACGCATTTGCTCGAGATCACCCATGGCGATTTCGGCTTCTGCGACGCCTTGCAAGACGGCCTGCCGATAAGCCAGGACCGCCGCTTGCATCTGGTGGTCCTTGGCTTGCGCAGTCGCGGCACGTTGGCCCCAGTCGAGCAATGGGATATTAATCCCAGGTCCAGCCGAGAAAATGCTGTTGCCGCTCGGTGTGTGCTTGCGATTGCTGGCAATGTTCAGCGACCACTGCAACGAGGCGCCCAAGCTGAGGTGCGGGTACATATCGGCCCGGCTCATCCCCAGTTCCCCGGCGGCCATCAAGACCTCGGCTTCAGCGCTGGCAATTTCCGGACGCGTGCGCAAAAGGTCCGCCGGTACACCGTTGAGTTGCCATTGGCCAAGCGTGGGTGGCGGGCCGGGCTGCAGCCAGAGAGCGTCGGGCTCAGGTTTGCCGGACAGTAGCGCCAACTGTTGTGCGTTGCGGTTAATCAGTTGTCGCGGCCCGGTCAGCATCATCTCGGCACGCGCCAGATCAGCCTGCGCGCCAACCACGTCAGAGTGTGGCGCCAGTGCGAGCTGTTCGCGCACCTGCAACAGCTGCAGTTTTTCACGCTGAGTGTCACGGATGGCCGTCAGCGCACGTTCTGCCTGCTGCGCCGAACGCAGTTCAATCCAATGCCGTGTGACCTCCGCGACCAATGAGACCTGGATGCTGCGCAAGTCGGCTTGTACCAATGCTTCGTTGCCCTGGGCCAGGCGATCGGCGCTTTGCTTGGCCCCAAACAATGGAAGCTCCCACTGCGAGTCGAAGCCGATCAGGAAGTACGAAGTGCTGGTGTCAGGGCTTATGGCATCGTGGGTCTTTATCGCCAGCGAGGGTAAATAGGGGGACTGTGAATGTTGGGTCAGTACACGCGTGGCACGCAGGCGCTCGATTGCTGCTGCGACATTCAGATTGTTTTGCAAGGCCCGATCCACCAGGGCATCGAGTTCGGGGTCATTGAATGCACGCCACCACTGAGTCAGGTCAGGTTTGAGCGGCGACAGAGGAGACGACGCGTTACGCCATGCCTCTGGCGTGGGTGGCTTTAACGCCGGCAAAGGAGCTACTGAACAGCCAGTCACTGCTACCAACACCAGTGATAGTGTGCAAAGCGTGCGGCAAGAGCGCGATCTGTTAAAAGGCTTGATAGGGTTCACCCAAGAGAGACCAGGACTGCTTTAGTCGAGCTGTGCAGACTGTAATCAATGATAAACGGGATAGGGGCGAGGTGATTGTTTGTAACTTCGAGTGTGCAATCAGGGCGCCACTTTACGCGTGGCCCCCGTTCAGTTCTGTAGCGAAATTGTATTGAAGCGTAATGAATGCCTTGTAGAGGCTTAGGATATTTGTCTGATTCAAGCCTTGATAAAGGTTTCATGCAGGTGACGCCATAGCAGTACACCGCTGGCCTGTTTTTCGAACACCACCGTGGCCCGCCGATCTGTCTGGGTGCCGCTGTCATCCACCTGATGCTCGCGGTAGGTCACGGTTGCCCCGCGAGCATGCCGGTCAATACCGGCCATCTCGCTCAAGGTGATCTTCAGCCCAGGACGCATACCGCCCAGACGGGTGAATAGGGCATTGACCCCGGCTGCATTCACCCGTGTGCCGGTTGAAGGCGCGACCATGCTGAACTCCGGGGAGAAGCGCGCGAGCAGGCTTTGCAAGGTGCCTTCAGGCGCGACTCCGGCAAACCATTGCTCGATTTCGACGTGGGTCTGGATCACTTCTTCAAAAAAGTCGCTGTAATCAATCATCGGTGAGGCTCGCTGGCAGGGTGAAGCAGTGTGCGTACTCTGGATGTATCCAGGCGCAGCACTGCAAAAAGAGGCAGCAGGGTCATGGCTGCCGCCATCGTGAAGGTAATGGCGAAGGAATCCAAGGTCGACAACAGCGCACTCATCGCCGCGGCGCCCAGACAGAAGCTTAACTGTCGATTGATGTTCCACAAGGCGCTGGCGTGGCCCATACGTTCGGCGGGGATATCCAGAAAGGCCAGGGTCTGTGCGGTGCTGCTGCACAAGCTACCGCCCAAGCCCATCAAAAGGTAGGCAGGAATGATCAGGGCTGGCCCATTGAGCAACAGGATGCCGATGCATTGCAGTGCCATGCCCGCCAGCAATAACGGCTTCGGGCCGCAGCGGTTGAACAGCTTTTTGCTGAGGTAAATGGCCAGTGCCGAGGCCAGCGCCCACGGCAACATCAGCGCGCCGGTTCGCGTTGCGTCATAGCCCAGGCCGCGCAGATAAAGGATGGCGATCAGGCTGGTGCCAATAAATATGCCGGGGATGCACAGGTACACCAGCATTGCCACGCGCAACATGGGGCTACGGGCCTGCTTGAAAATGCTGAGCAGGTCCAGAGGCGGGCGGACGCTCGCAGGTGCGTCCGGTTTTATCCACTGCAGCGCCAGCAGTAGGGTGATCAACGCCAGCGGCAGGTTGGCGTAGAAAATCCAGCGCCACGACACACTGTCGACGATCAGCCCGCCCAATGCCGGGGACAGCGCCGGCACCAGTAGGGCTACCGACATGACCCGAGCGGTGAGCTGACTACGTTCTGCGGGTGGAAAGTGTCGGTAAGCCAACGCCTGCCCCACCGGGATCAGCAGGCCGCCGCCCAAGCCCTGCAGCAAGCGCCAAGCGATCAGCGCTTCAATGGAACCTGCCTGGCCCACCATCACCGAGGCCCCGGCGAACAGCAGCAGGCTGGCAGCAATCAAGTTACGTTCTCCCAACAGGGCTGCCAGCCAGACACTGAATGGAATGATCACGGTCAGGCCGAGCATGTAGGCGTTACTGATCCACGCCAGTTGCGTCACCGAGGCCTGCAATTGTTGGGCGATATCCGGGTAGGCGACCGTGGCGACAAACATGTTCACCAGGTCCAGGGCAAAGCCCAGCAAAAAGATCCAGGCGACTTTCGAGCGGTAGGTCATGGACGCGATCCTGCGAGTGAAGCGGGCAGGGTAAGGGTGATGTCATGTTTGGGATACGCCGGTTTGCCTGTTAGTTTGTCAAAAATATTTTGACAAAGGAGTACCTGGCCCATGGTCAGCCTGGATCGATTCGACACTTTCAAAGCCGTGGTCGAGGCCGGCTCACTCACTGGCGCAGCCGATCTGCTGGGCCAGACCCGCGCCGTGGTCAGCTTTAACCTCAAGCGCCTGGAGGCCGAGCTGGGCGTCACGCTGCTGACCCGCAATACCCGCCAACTGGCGCTGACCGATGCTGGGGAGCGCTTCTACCTGCGTTGCACGAGGATGTTGGACGAAGCGCGATTGGCGGTGGAAGAAGCCCGTTCGGAGCATGCCCAGCTCAAGGGCACGTTGCGCATCACCACCACCGTGGAATATGCGCTGGCGGTGGTTGCCCCGGCAGTGGAAGCCTTCCGCCGCTTGCACCCGGACCTGAATATCCATTTATCCACATCCTCCACCCACGCTGATCTGATTTCAGAGCGCTTTGACGTGGCGATTCGATTGGGGCGCCTGCTGGATTCCAGCCACCGCGCGGTACAGTTGTCGACATTCGAGGTGTTCGCGGTGGCCGCCCCGGTGTTTGTCGGCGCTCATACGCTGGATGAGTTGGAGCAGTTGCCCAAGCTGGGCCATGGCCGACTGACCGAGTTGAGCCTGACTGATCCGTCAGGTGGCGAGCATCAATATCGGCCAGGGAATTCTTCACTGATGGCTGACAGTGCCGCCGTCCTTCAAGCATTTGCCGTACGCGGCCATGGTGTAGCGGTACTGCCGCAATGGCTGGTGCAGGATGATCTGGACGCCGGAAGGCTGGTGCGGCTGGTGCCGGACCATCGCTTCGCCCCACAAGGGGTTTATGCGATGTATCCGGATACGCGGCATTTGCCGATGAAGGTGCGGGCGTTTATTGATTTTATGAAAAGTTAGAGCGATTTCGTCAGCCCGAAGCGTTTCATCAAGACTTTCTCCAGCAGCCTTTTGGGCAGGAGTGCGGCCATCAACGGCAACGCCCGGCTACCATTGCCTGAACGCAACAGGCGCGGCGGCTCATTTTTTTGCACGGCGTTGAGTACCTCTGCCGCAAACACGTTGGCCGGGGTCGGTTTGTCCTGGGAAGCCTGGCTGCGCGCCCGGATGCCATCCCGCAGCGGCCACCACGGCGATTGTTCGTTGATCAACAGTTCAGCCTGGGCGCCGGCGTTTTTGGCAAAGCTCGTGTCGATCGCCCCCGGTTGGACTTCCATCACCCGCACCCCAAACGGCGCCAGTTCCATGCGCAGTGCATCGCTCAAGGCATGGACGGCGGCTTTCGAGGCGCAGTACGCGCCGGCAAACGGCGTGACCAGCACACCCGACACGCTGCCGATATTCACCACCAGGCCTTTGCTGCGGCGCAGGGCGGGGAACAGTGCCTGGGTCACGCCGACAATGGAGAACACGTTGGTTTCGAACTGGCGCTGCATCGCTTCGGTGCCGCCGTCGAGCAGCGGGCCCATGGCGCCGTAGCCGGCATTGTTGATCAGCACGTCCAGTTCATCCACATGGGTGGCCAAAGTTTGTAGGGCGGCGCTGTCGTTCACGTCCAGTAGTACGGCATGGAAACCGGCGTCGTTGAGGGCGATCACGTCTTCTTCGCGACGGGCGCTGGTCAGCACGTGATAACCGGCCGTTTTGAAGGCCTCGGCCAGGGCGCGACCGATGCCGCTGGAGCAACCGGTGATGAGTACGTTAGGCATGGGTCAATCCTTTGTCAGTCCGAGAAACTGCCTTGCAGGTGCTCGGCGCGAAATTCCAGGGTTTGTGGGCGGTAGCCGGGGCGCAGTGGTGGTGTGGGCAGGCAATCTTCCCAGGTTTCACCGGCCTGCAGTTCACCGGGGCCGCGATAGCGTGGCGCGGCGTAGACGTTGTCGGCCAGGTTGACCGTGTCGCCCGGTGCATAGGCCGCCACGCGCCAGCGCAGTTCGGTCAAGGGCACGTCATTGGTGTTCTTCAAGGTCAGCTTCAGCGGCCGGTCGGCCTGGCAGTCTTGTGGCGCATAGGTGATGCGCAGTTCCAGGCGTGCCAGCTGCGAGGCTTCACGGTTATCCAGCCACACCACCCAGATCGCCACGAAACCCAGGCCGACCGCAGCGGCCAACGACACGGGCAAGGCCTTGGCCGGGTAGCGCAGCAGCAGGACCAGCCAGGTGATGATGAGCAGGACGCCGAAGAACATGATGACAACCTCATACGCAGATAAAACATCCTACTCGCGGGTTGGGCGTGATGCCTATCGCGGGGATCAGTTTTCGTTTACGAGGGAACCTGATAACTCATTTTTTCCACAGAGTCAGCATAGGGAAATGCGGATTATCCAGGAGGGTACTTACCTCGGTTACTTGAGTGAGACGAACTATGATTGCTTCAGCCCTTATTACACCGGTTGCCATCTCCGCAATTGGGTCAGTGGCCACCTCTCTCCTTACGCCTCAACCTGCGCCAGCGCGTAGCACTGCTGGAGCATCCAATCCAGCGACAGACCGCGACACCCATGTATCGCCTCGTATGCAAAATCAAAGGCTTACCAACCTGGGACAGACACTGCTGCAAGGGACTTCTGCGCTTTTTCCCACCGCACTCTATAACCAGGGTACGGACACTGAGAAAGCGAAGGGAGCTGGTTATATGGTGGGCGGTGCCGCCGCAGAGGGTATTGGGAAAAGACTTGGCTCGAGTGGCGGTATGTTCAGTAAAGTCCTGGGCGCCGCCATGGTCTATGGGGGCAGGACTGCCCAGGAATATGGCAAGGATAGATTCGACAGCGCGGGTAGCACCACTAACAGTACCGGCAATTACAACGCCTACTCCCCCTCGAACTGGAGAGGCCAGAGCACGT
This sequence comes from Pseudomonas sp., assembly GCF_050739995.1. Classification (GTDB taxonomy): domain Bacteria; phylum Pseudomonadota; class Gammaproteobacteria; order Pseudomonadales; family Pseudomonadaceae; genus Aquipseudomonas. The sequence continues at coordinate 41,483 of NZ_JBOICG010000432.1, forward strand.
CATAACAGGATGCGGTTCAAATAAAAAAGCCCCCGCCCAACCGGCTGCGGATAGGGGACGCAGTCGGCTGGACGGGGGCTTCTTGTACGACAGCGTTACTGTGCGATGGTCTTCACCGACACACCACGCTCAACCGGCGTCGAGCGCCCGTAGATATCTTCAAAGCGCTCGATATCGTCCTCGCCCAAGTAGCTGCCCGACTGCACTTCAATGATCTCCAGCGGAATCTTGCCCGGGTTGCGCAAACGGTGCACCGAGGCAATCGGGATGTAGGTGGACTGGTTCTCGCACAGCAGGAACACATTCTCGTCACAGGTGACTTCGGCGGTGCCGCTGACCACGATCCAGTGTTCGGCACGGTGGTGGTGCATCTGCAGTGACAGACACGCGCCCGGCTTGACCGAGATGTGCTTGACCTGGAAGCGGCCACCCATGTCCACCGAGTCGTAGGAGCCCCATGGGCGATAGACTTCGCAGTGGTTCTGGGTTTCGCTGCGGCCCTGATCGTTGAGGGTGTTGACCATCTGCTTGACGCCCTGGACCTTGTCCTTGTGGGCAATCATCATCGCGTCCTTGGTTTCCACCACCACGATATTGTCCAGGCCGATCACCGACACCAGCTTGCCGTTGCCGTGGATCATGCAGTTGCGGCTGTCCTGGATCACCACGTCGCCTTTGCTGACGTTACCGTGGATGTCTTTGTCGTTGACCGCCCACAGCGAGGCCCAACAGCCCACGTCGCTCCAACCGGCACTGAGCGGCACCACGCAGGCACGCTGGGTCTTTTCCATCACGGCGTAGTCGATGGAATTGTCCGGGCAGCAGGCGAAGGTGGCTTCGTCGAACGTCACGGTGTCGGCATCCTGCGCGCTGCGTTCGAGGGTCAGCACGCAGGTATCGTAGATGTCCGGGTCGTGCTTTTTCAGCTCTTCGAGGAAGCGGCTGGCGCGGAACAGGAACATGCCGCTGTTCCAGAAGTAACCGCCGCTTTTGACGAATTCCACCGCACGTTTTTCATCGGGTTTTTCCACGAACTGTTGCACGCGGCTCACGCCTTCGGGCAGCAGCGAATCGTTGGCGGACTTGATATAACCGTAGCCGGTTTCCGGGCGGGTCGCCGGCACGCCAAACAGCACCATCTCGCCGCGCTCGGCGGCCACGGTGGCCAGCGCGAGGGCGCGCTGCAGGGCTTTCTGGTCGTCGATCACGTGGTCGGCGGGCAGCACCAGCATCAGTTCGTCGCGGCCTTCATTGACCAGCATCATCGCCGTCAGGGCCACGGCTGGTGCGGTGTTGCGGCCGAAGGGTTCCATGAGGATGCGCTGACAGTCGAGGTTACGCGTGTTCAGCTGCTCGTTGACGATAAAACGGTGGTCTTTGTTACAGACCACGATGGGTGAGTCCATGCCTTCGAACACCAGGCGTTCCAGGGTTTGCTGGAACAACGTGTGCTCGCCGGTCAGGGCCAGGAATTGCTTGGGGAACTGTTTGCGCGAAAGCGGCCAAAGACGTGAGCCGCTACCACCGGAAAGGATTACTGGGATCATGGGTGTTTCTCCTTGAATCGATTTGGGTCAGAGCCTGTGGGAGGGGGCTTGCTCCCGAAAGCGGTGTGTCAGTCGGTACATCTGTTGATGAACCTGCGCATTCGCGAGCAAGCCCGCTCCCACAGGGGGAGCGTCAATTTCAGAATCTAATCAGCGGGTCGACACTGGGCGCTTGACCCAGACTGGCGAGATGCTCGAGCCGGAGCCCGTCACATACAGCACCGCCGCTTCACCACGTTCCAACGCAACCGGCTTCACATCGCCGACTTTCTTGTCGCCGTCATACAACGCCAGGCTCACCTTCACTGGGTTGATTTCACGTTCGCCACGGCCCTTGGCCGCCACCGACTGGACCACATCGGTCTTGCCGTCGGCGGTCTTCAGCGTCAGGGCCTTGTCACTGAGGTTCTGCACGCGCACCAAGGATTTTTGCTTGTTCTTGAACGGCGGTTCTTCGATCAGTTGCGGTTGGCCGCTGCCGTTGTTGACCAGGGTGTAGTAGTGGTCGGCGACAAGTTTGACCGGCACGGTCTGGCTGCCGACCTTGGCGCTGTAGTCGCCGCCCGGCATGAAACTGAAGTCACTGCTGGCCAGTGGAGCGACGTCGCTCAGGTTGGTGGCGCCGACGGTGGCGCTGACTTCCTGGTTGCTGGCGTTGTAGACACGCACGAAGCTGGAGCCTTTTGGCGCGGTGGGGCCATAGAGGGCGGCATCACCGCCGGCAAAGGCGGACAGGGATACGACGCTCAGGCCGGCAGCGATAGCCAGGGTCTTGGCGAGACGACGCGGAGTAGTAGTGAAAGTCATGTGAGTTACCTCTCTTTCAGTTTTGCGCCCGGTCGGGCGTCTCGGATTTTTGGTTATTGACTGGGGTGTTCAGTGCCATGTGCTGTTGGCGCGTACCGGCTTGTTTAAGTTGCGCGACCCACTGTGGGTCGGCATCGCCGATTTCGTTGTTCACGGGCAGATAACGTTCGGGAAATTCCCAGATCAGCACCTGGGGCGGGCTGTTCTTGAAGTCGTCGCTTTTCAAGTAGCTGAGCATCGGTTGGATCGGGCCGTGGCCGTCTTCGGAATAGTTGATGACGTCGCTGTGCAAGGCCTGCTTGAGCGCGCCGACGAAGTTCCAGTTGGGGTTGGCGCTGTAGCTGGTGCCGACCAGGGCGACTGGGGTTTCGCTGTCGCTGAACAGGGCATCGTCGCCTTTGTTTTCTGCCAGGTGGGTGATGCGTTTTTCCAGCGGCTCCTTGGGCGGCATCAGATTTTCGAACAGCGGGTCCAGGGGCAGGAACAGGCGCAGGTCGCCTGTATGGGGCTCGGTCTTTTCAGCTTCGGTGACAAAGCGTTGTGGCTCGCCGCTCAGCGGAGTCTTGTCGGCAATCACCTTGGCCAGTTGCTTGGCGGCAATTTCCGCACCGTCCGGGGTCCAGTGCGTGTCGGTACGCAGGAACACTTGTTTGCCACCCAGCTTGCCCTGTTGCAACGGGCCAAGCAGATCTGGCGCGATGATCTTGTCGGCCGCCACGCGGGCGTGGAAGTCCTGGTACAGATTGGCGTGGATGCTCGCCGGTTTCACGTCGCCCAAGTGCTCCGGGTACAGGCGCACCTTGGCCGGGACGATCGCCATCACCAATTGAACGCCCTGGGCCTTGAGCTTCTGGCGTACGCCTTCGACCAGCGCGTAGTTGCCTTGCAGGTTCTGGTCTTCGTTGACGATGGGGTTGAACTCCTCGTCGCTGTACAACCAGTGATTGCGACCAAGCACCACGCCCTTGCGGCCTTCATTGAACAGCTTGTAGTCCAGCGCGGCCCAAAGGTTGGTGCCCAGGCGCTTGATCGGGAACTCGTCGTCGTAGTGGGTCTCGACGGCCTTGGTCCAGCGGCCGTTGAGCACGGTGGCATCGGCGTTGGTGCTGAAACCGAAGAAGCTGCGCATCGACCACAGGCCCAGCACCAGCAGCATGGCCAGGAACAGGGCGATATAGAGCACGCGGAATGAACGGGTCATGTCGGCTCCCTCAGAATTGGAAGTAAAGGAACGGCGAGAAGCTCTGCGCCGAGAGTTTCAGGATCGACGCCGCGAACAGCAGCAGCACACAAGCACGCATGGCATAGCCTGGTGCGCTGCGAGCCGGGTTCGGCGTTGCCGGATGGTCGCGGTAGAAATCGCGCAGGCCGAAGAACGCCAGCGTCGCGTACGCCACCACCAGGGTTGCCACTTGCAGGCCGGTGAGGCTGGCGCGGTTGAGTTCCGACAGCGACCATTCGTTGAAGCTGAACATCGCGCCGTACATACGGCCCGCGACGTGCAGGTTTTCGGCCCGGAAGATCACCCAACCCACCACCACCAGCAAGAAGGTGAAGGCCCAGCGCACCACGTTGAAGCTGCGTGGCGAGGTGTTCAGGCCAATGGCTTTTTCAATCGCCAGCCACATACCGTGCCATGCGCCCCATACGATGTAGGTGATGTTCGCACCGTGCCACAGGCCACCGAGCAGCATGGTCAGGAACAGGTTGCGGTAAGTGGTCAGCGTGCCTTTGCGATTGCCGCCCAAGGTGATGTACAGGTAGTCGCGCAGCCAGGTAGAGAGGCTGATGTGCCAGCGCCTCCAGAACTCGGTGATCGATTGGCTGATGTACGGCTGCTTGAAGTTTTCCATGAAGCGGAAACCCATCATCAAGCCCAGGCCGATGGCCATGTCGCTGTAGCCGGAGAAATCGAAGTACAACTGCGCGGTGTAGGCCAGCGCGCCGAGCCAGGCATCCCCGGTAGTCGGGTCTTGCAGGGCGAAGCAATGGTCGGCCACCACCGCCAGGGTGTCGGCGATGAAGACCTTCTTGATGAAACCCTGCATGAACCGCGTACAGCCTTCGGAGAACTCGTCGAGGGTGTGGGTACGGTTGTTGAACTGGTCGGCCAGGTCGCGAAAACGCAACACGGGGCCGGCAATCAAGTGCGGGAAGATCGCCACGAATGCAGCAAAATCGATCAGGTTGCGCGTGGCCGGCGTGTCGCCACGGTACACGTCGATGATGTAGCTGATGGACTCGAAGATGTAGAACGAGATACCGATCGGCAGCAGCACGTGGGTGAGGATGAACGGCTCCAGGCCCGCCGACTTCATCATCACATTGATGCTGTCGACACCGAAGTTGGCGTACTTGAAGTAGCCGAGGATACACAGGTCGACGGCCACACCGAGCAACAGCCAGCGCTGGGCCGGCTTGGTGCGCACGCCGGCTGCACCGACCTTGAGGCCGATCCAGTAGTTCCATAGCGTCACGGCGGCGAACAGCGCCAGGAAGTCCACTCGCCACCAGGCGTAGAACACATAACTGGCAATCAGCAGCAGCAGGTTGCGATAGCGTTGCCCGCTCAAATAGTACAAGCCGAGAAAGATCGGCAAGAACAGAAACAGGAACACATTGGACGAGAAAACCATCCCGATCTCTCCATGTTTAGCCAACACTCAAGGGCCAAGGCCCCCCCAAACCCCCCCACGAAAATTCTAGGAGGGCTGTACAACATTCCTACTGTCAAAACTGGCTCTAAATGTGGGAGGGGGCTTGCCCCCGATTGCGGTGCAACAGTCGCCATCTGTGTTGAATGACACACTGCTATCGGGGGCAAGCCCCCTCCCACATTGAGATCCCACCAACCTACAGGATCGGTGGTATCAGCCTTCTTCCAGCCACAAACGAATCGGTTTGCCCTCGGCCGGCCAGAAGCGGGTCTGTTCGATCGGCGAGATATCCCAACGCTCAACGCCTTGCAGGGCCTGGAAGAAGCGGTGCTCTTGCTCCATCAAGGCTTCGGCGCAGAGTTTGCGGGTGCTGCCGATCTTGCCGAAGCTCAGCTTTTCGCCCTCGACGGTGTACGGCGCAAACCAGTGGTTGCAGCCGCCATTGCCATAGGCGCGACCATCGGCGCCCAGGGTTACGGTCAGGTGTGCGTAGTCCATCAATGGCCGCTCACCAATCCACTCCACCACGTAGCTGTGGTCCTGCTCAAGCTTAACCGCGTCGCCGGCACAGCCGCTCAGGCCGGCGCCGAGGGCGGCGAGCAGCAGCGGGCCTTTCATTGTGCGGCCTGCTGGCATTTCGGGC
>NZ_JBOICG010000433.1:0-4398 GCF_050739995.1 Pseudomonas sp.
AGAAGCGTTCAGCCCAGTCGTCAAACGTGTTCAGGCATTCACGAAATTCACGGAAGACGACTTCAGCATCGACCGTCTTTGCATCCATTGGGGTCAGGGCCAGCCTGCCAATGGCCGGATTCAAAACACAGCCCCGTCAACTGGAGCATTCACTTGATAAACCATCTGCAATCCCTCGCACTGTGTGATCAGGCGAGGGACTTTGCAGAGGTTTTCAGGGCAGGGGAGTAGAGCTTATCCGGCGGTTGCGTGGGATGTTTCGACAGCCCGTGTCTTCTCCCGACCCAGCACTAAACTGCACAGCGCCGGCAGGAACAGCAGCGTCAACACCGTGCCCACCAATACGCCGCCAATCAGCACATAGGCCAGGGATGACCAGAACACCGAGAACGTCAGCGGGATGAATGCCAGCGCCGCGGCCAGCGCGGTCAGGATCACCGGCCTGGCCCGGCGCACGGTGGCTTCGATGATCGCCTCGCGGATCGCCATGCCGTGTTCCTGGTTCTGGCGGATCTGGTCGGTGAAGATCAGCGTGTTGCGCATCAGGATGCCGCCAATCCCGATCAAGCCCAGAATGGCGTTGAACCCGAATGGCTGGTTGAACAGCAGCAAGGTCGGCATCGCACCGATCAAGCCCAACGGCGCGGTGGCGAACACCATGAACATCACGCCGAACGAGCGCACCTGGAACATGATCACCGTGAGGGTCAACAGGATCATGATTGGGAACAGCGCCGCCAACGCGACGTTGGCCTTGGCGCTTTCCTCCACGGGGCCGCCGATGTCGATCTGGTAACCGGCGGGCAGCTTGGCGATCAACGGTTGCAGGTCTTTGTACACGGCCATTTCCACGTCGGGCGGTTGCACGCCGTCGATGATGTCGGCGCGTACCTCCATGGTGGCCGCGCGGTTGCGGCGCTTGAGGATCGGTTCTTCCATCACCGCCTTGAAGTGCCCGACCTGTGCCAGCGGCACCGACGTGCCGGCGCTGTTGGTCAGGGTCATGTTGTTGAGGTTGCCGAGGTTCTCGCGCTGGTTGCCCTGGGCACGGGCGACCACCGTAACGGTACGATTGCCTTCACGCACCTCGGTGATCGGGTTACCGCTGAGCAAGGCATTGAGCTGGGACTTGACCTCGTTGGGCGTGAAGCCCAGCAAACGCAGGCGGTCTTGATCCAGGACCAGGCGATAACCGCTGGTGCGCTCGCCCCAGTCGAGGAAGGCATCCCGGGTGAGCTTGTTGGCGGCCACGACACGACGCACGTCTTCAGACACGCCGCGAAGCACGTCCACATTCGGCCCGGACACACGGAACACCACCGGGAATGGCACTGGCGGGCCGAACAGTAATTGCGTTACGCGCACGCGGGCCGCCGGAAATTCACCGGCGGCGATGCGCTCACGCATGTGCCGTTTCAAGGTGTCGCGGGCATGGGAGTCCGGCGTCTGCACGATCAACTTGGCGAAGGCCGGATCGGGCAGCTCAGGGTTCAATGACAGGAAAAAGCGTGGCGCACCGCCGCCCACGTAGGTGTTCACCAGACTGGTTTGCGGCTCTTGCAGCAAGGCTTTTTCCAACTGCGCCGCCACCGCCTCGGTGGCTTTGAACGCGCTGCCGGGCGGCAGGTACACCTCAAGGATCAGTTCGGAGCGGTCGGAATTGGGAAAGAACTGTTTCTTCACCACACCCATGCCCAGCCCGCAGAGTACAAAAGCGGCTACGACCAAGCCCGTTACCCACCAGCGCCGACGCACGCAGGTTTCGACTAAACCACGCAGTGCCTGGTAATAGCGTCCGGCGTAAATCGCGTCGTGGCCACCGGGGACTGGTTTGATTGGCGGCAGCAACTTCACGCCCAGGTACGGCGTGAAGACCACGGCCACCAGCCAGGATGAGATCAGTGCAAAACCCACGATCCAGAAAATATTGCCGGCATATTCCCCGGCCCCCGAACGGGCAAACCCCACCGGTAGAAAGCCGATAATCGTCACCAAGGTGCCGGTGAGCATGGGCGCGGCGGTGGAGTGCCAGGCAAAGGTGGCGGCGTGAATCCGGTCAAAACCTTCCTCCAGCTTCACCACCATCATCTCGATGGCAATGATCGCGTCGTCCACCAATAAACCCAGGGAAATAATCAGCGCGCCGAGGGTGATGCGGTCGAACTCGCGCCCGGTGAGCAGCATGATTACAAACACGACCGACAAGGTCAGCGGCACCGCAGCGGCCACCACCAAGCCTACGCGAAAGCCCAGGGCCAACAGGCTGATGACCATCACCACGGCCAATGCGACGAAGAACTTCAGCATGAACTCATTTACGGCCAGGCTAATGTTTTTCGCTTGGTCGGAGACCTTGGCGAAGTTCACGCCCAACGGTAGGTCAGCCTGGATTCTGGCTTCCTGGGTCTTGAGGCTTTTGTCCAGCTCCAGGCCGTTCCAGTGTTTTTCCATGATCACACCGAGCATCAACGCCGGGTCGCCCTGGTGGCGGATACGGTAGCTGGGCGGGTCTTCATAGCCGCGGCTGACGCTGGCGACATCGGCGATGCGCAGCACCCGCCCGTTGGCTTCCAGCGGGACGTTTTCGATCAGCGACAGGCTGTCGAAGGCGCCATCGATACGGATATAGGCACGTGCCCCGGCGGTTTCTACAAAGCCCGATGGCGCCACGGCGTTCTGTGCGGCGAGGGCGGCGAAGATCTGGTCCGGCTTGATGCCCAGGGTGGCCAGGCGTTCATAGGAGAACTCGACAAAGATCCGCTGCGCCTGCTCACCCAGGATATTGACCTTCTTTACCCCCGGCAGGTTGAGCAAACCCTGGCGCAGTTCTTCGGCCATCTGCACTTGCTGGCGATGGGGCAGGTGTTCGGCCTCCAGGGCGTACAAGGCGAAGTACACATCGGAGTATTCGTCGTTGAAGAACGGCCCAATCACGCCTTTGGGCAGCTTTGCAGCTTCGTCGCTGAGCTTCTTGCGGGTCTGGTAGAACAGGTCCTGGACCTCGCTGGGGCGCGTTGACTCCTTGTAGGTCATGCGCATTGACACGAAACCCGGCTGGGCGATGGTCTCGACGCGGTCGTAGTAGTCCAGTTCCTGCAGGCGTTTTTCCAGGCGGTCGGCCACCTGTTCCTGCATTTCCTGGGCCGTGGCACCGGGCCAGGCGGCGGTGATGGTCATGACCTTGACGGTAAACGACGGGTCTTCGGCGCGCCCCAGCTTGCCGAACGAGAAGACTCCGGCAGCGAGGATGGCGATGATCAAAAACAGCGTGACCGAGCGGTGCTTTACCGCCAGTTCGGAGAGGTTGATGCCGCGCATGCTCAGTGGTCCTGTTGGCGGTTGAGGGCCAGTTCCTGGGCGGGTAACAGGCGCACCGTATCCCCGCTGTGCAGCAGGTGTGCACCGAGGGCGACGATGATTTGCCCGGGTGTCACGCCGCTGTCGAGCAAGGCCTCTTCCTGGCCGAGGCTGGCGATTTGTACCGGGGCGAAGCTGACCTTGTTGTCATCACCAATCAGCCATAGGCCGCTGCCTGCTCCGGTGTCCTGCAGCGCGCCCATGGGTACGCGGGTTTGTTGGGCTTGGCCGTTGCCTTGCAGGCGCACGGTGATAGTGGAACCGAGGGCAAAACGCTCGACAGGGCCGTGCAAGACGTAGCGGGCGCGGTAGGTGCGGGTGACCGGGTCAGCGCTGGCGGACAGCTCGCGCAGGGTCGCAGTGACCGCTTGCTCCGGTGCGCCGAAGGGGAACGCCAAGGCTCTTTGCGAGGCTTGGTCGCGCTGGGTTTCCGGCAGGTTGACGATGGCTTCACGGGCGCCGTCATGGGCCAGGCGCGCGACGATTTGCCCTTCGGCGACCACTTGGCCGCGCTCCACACGAACGTCCGTGATGATGCCGTCGCCGTCGGCCCTGAGCACCGAGTAGGTGCGACGGTTTTCGATCTGGCTGGCGTCGGATTGCGCGGCGGCAAGCTCGGCTTCGGCGACGCGCAGGTTGGTCGCCGACTGGTCGAAAATCTGCCGCGACACCGCGCCAGTATTGGCTAGGCGCTGGTAGCGGTTTTCATCATCGCGCCGCTGGCGCAATTGCGCCTGGGCGGCGTTGACACGGTTCTTGGCAGAGCGCAGGGCCAGTTCGAAGTCGCCGATGTCCAACACCAGCAAGGTATCGCCTCGGGAGACGTGTTGACCGGGGTCGACCTTGCGCTCGATGACCTTGCCGCCGACCCGGAAACCCAGGTCGCTTTCGGTACGGGCCGCGACCACGCCGGTGTAGGCGCTTTGTTGGGCACCCGCCGCTTCGACTTTGGCCGCCAGCACCGGGCGGGGCAGGGGCGCTTCGGCGGCAGTGTCGGCCTGGCTGTTGCACCCGCTGAGGATGCTCAACAGGGCCAGAGGG
>NZ_JBOICG010000434.1:0-18140 GCF_050739995.1 Pseudomonas sp.
GGCCGCGACGCTCTTGCAACAGGTCGGTGTACTGCACCACCGTCTTCAATTGCGGCCAATAGGCGGCATGATCAAAAGTGGCCAGGTGCACATTGGTAACCTTGGCCTTCAACGCTGGCGTCACGTCAATCGCATAACGGCCAATGCAACGTTCGGTATCCGGTTTTATCGCCAGCGCCCAGTCTTTGCTGGAGTGACAGTTGATCACCCGCCCCTTGAACGGTGCCGACACGTCTTCCCAGGGGCTGGACGTAGAGATCGCCCCGCCCATCAGCAGCAGGTTGTTCAATGGCAACTCGCGGGCGACCTCCGGGCTGGCCAGCACGCTCTTGACCAGAATGCGCGCGCCGAGGGAGTGACCGATCAGGTTGATACGCCGCACTGGCAGCGACTCGTCGTGCAGGTAACCTGCCAGCTCCGGCAACAACGTCTTGGCCACTTCATCGACACGTGCCTCGACACTCTTGTAATGGTCGAGGAAATAGGCAATCGCCTTGCCCACACCCACCGTCGCCGCACCCAGGCCACCACCGCCGAGCATCGAGGCAATCACGTCTTTGAACGGCGCGAACAGGTTTTCCAGGAAATGCCCCGCCGGCCAGAACAGCATCAGGTTGGTCGAACCCTCGATACTCGCCAATTGCTCCTTGAAGCTCCCCAGTTGATGGAGATTGAAGAACGCCGAATAACCGTGAACGTAGAGATTGAGCACTTCCCCCTGGGGTTCTCCGCACAGCACGAACGTGGGCTTGCGGGTGCGGTGCATTTCATCCCACTGGTGTTGCATGGACCGGTGACTCCTGGTGACGATGGGCAGCGATAGTAACAAAGCAGGGTGTTGGCAAAGATGAATCCTGACCGACGTGATTCAGAACAACGACGCTGCCTTGGATTTGGCCAGGTAGCGTGCCGGGCTCTCTCCCAGATTGCGGCGGAACACCGAAGTAAAGGCGCTGGAGCTGCTGAACCCCAACGCGAACGCCACCTCGGTAATCGACGCGCCATGGCTGAGCCGAGCCGTCGCCTCCAACAGGCACACTTGCTGGCGCCACGCCACGAACGTCATGCCGATGCTTTCATGGAAGTTACGCGTGAAAGTACGTCGGCTCATGTTCGACCAAGCGGCCATCTCATCCAGGGAAATGCGCTGTGTCGGCGCATCCACAAAACGCTGGCAGGCCCGAGCCAGGCGAGGCTCCGCAGGTAATGGTGCACTGAGAGGCACTTCGGGCATCGCGCTGATTTCATCGATCAGCAGCGTCAATACACAGCGCTGTCGCACACCGAGTGCTGCGCTGGGCGCAATAGCCAGTGCCGCTTCCAGCAAATGCCTGAGCAGCGAAGACACCTCGAACACCTGGCAACGGTCCTGTAAACCAGCTCGCCCGGCGGCGTCGTCATCAAGGTAGGTGTTAAGCATCACCACATCACCGCGCATGTGCATCTCGTGATGTACACCGCCCGGCACCCAGATCGCCCGCTGCGGCGGCACCACCCAGCTGCCAAGGTCGGTAAACATCTTGAGTGCGCCGCTGGAGGCGTAGGCGAACTGACCACGCGAATGGGTATGCCGCTCGAACACGGTGCCGGACGGGTATTCGCGCAAGGTGACCACCGCTTCGGGGTCGTTGACATCAAAGGTCGGGATCATGGCCCGATATTGTCAAAGTATGGCCTGACATAGCAAGCGGGCCATTGCACCAAGTTCTAGCATTCACGCCTCCGAACCCGCCCTGGAACGCTCATGCACAAAAAGCACCTCGCCCTCGCCCTGCTCGTCACCTTCATCTGGGGGCTGAACTTTCCCATCACTAAACTGGGCCTGCGCGACATCGACCCGTTCTTCCTCACCAGCATTCGTTTCGCCCTGGCCGCCTTGCCACTGGTGTTCTTCATCCGGCGCCCCGCCGTCAAGTTTCGCTACGTGGCGGCCTATGGTGTGATTTTCGGGCTGGGCATGTGGGGCGTGATCAACTACGGCATCCACCTCGGGGTCAGCCCGGGTATCGCCTCGCTGATCATCCAGCTCAGCGTGTTCTTCACCCTGGGCTGGGGCTACGTGCTGTTCCAGGAAAAAATCCGCTACGCGCAGTGGATAGGCGCTGTACTCGCCTTGATCGGGCTAACCGGGATCATCGCTACCCAGCAAGGTGAACATGCCGTGCTGGGTGTCATGTTGATCGTGTTCAGTGCACTGGCCTGGAGTGTGGGCAACGTGATCATCAAGGCATCCGGGGTGAAGGAAATCTTTGCGTTCATGGTCTGGGCCAGCCTGTTCCCACCGATTCCCTTACTGCTCATGACCTGGTGGATACACGGCGGCGCAGCGTTCGAAAACTTGCCCACCCACCTCGACCTGACCGCCGTGCTGTCGATCCTGTTTCAGGTCTACCTGGCCACACACCTTGCCTATTGGGGCTGGAACACACTGCTCAAGGCTTACCCGGTGTCCACTGTCGCGCCGCTGTCGTTGTTGATTCCGGTGTTCGGGATAGCCAGTTCGATGTTGATACTGGATGAGCGGGTTTCCACACTCAACCTGATGTCGATGGCAATCATCATCGCGGGTCTCGCGGTTGGGCTATACCGTCGTCGAACGACGTCAGGGCCACAAAGCCCAGTGCTTGACCGAGCGGCTACCACACACTCATGCAGTCAGTAGGCGAAGTTGTCGATCTTGACCTGACCATCCGGAAACGTCGCGATGATTTCCAACTCCCCGCCCATTGCGCGGATGTAATCACGCAACGTGCTGATGTACATGTCAGTACGACGCTCCATCTTGGAGACAGCCGCCTGGTTGATTTTCAATGCTTTGGCCAGGCTCTCCTGGCTCAGCTGTTGTGCCTTGCGCAGTTCATGCAACGGCATTTCTTTCAAGTGCTGGCGGAACAACTGCTCGGCCTCGCTACGGGACTCGGGCGTCATGCGAGCTTGAAGTTCAGTGAATTTCTTCGCCATGGTTGTGGCCTGTATTGGAATTGAAGGCATTCAAATATTCCATCGAAGGAATTTTTGCTAGCGTTCGACAACGCCCACTTGCATGCCCACCACATTTCCAAAGCAAAAAAAACCGCCCTTTCGGGCGGTTAAAGGTGCTCGGCTTTGATCAGAAACCGAGGGAGAAGCTGATAGTCATCGCGTGGTCCTTATCGTTGCGTGACAGTTGACCCGAGTAGCCCAAACCGAGCTTGCCGTTCTGGCTGATCTGATAATCCAGGCCCGCTTCCACGACCGCACTGTCCTTGGCAATCGGCACGCCTTGAGTGCTGAACGATCCCCCGCCATTGATGAAGCTCAGGTCGGCATCGGGCTTGGTGTCACCAAAGGCGTGACGCCAGCCGATGCTGCCCCGTGGCGTGATTTTCGAGCCGTTACCCAGGGTGATGGTCTGGCCGATGCGCACGCCCAAGGTGGAGAAGGTCACGTCTTGGTCAGCATTGCCACGCAGGGCGGCGGAACCACCTTTTTCCTTGAAGGTGTCGCTGTCGTAATTGACGTAGGCCAAGCCGGCAAACGGTTCCACGACCACGTTGCGGGTTTCGATCGTGTAGCCCACTTCACCGAACACTTGTGCACTGCGTGCCTTGTAGTCGGCTTTCAGACGTTGACCTGTGCCACCGACTGCCACGTCGCGCTTGCTCTCGATGTCGTGCCAGCTGTACGCCACGCCCATCCGAGCGGCGAAGGCTTCCTGCTGATACGCGGTGTACGCCATCAAGTGGTAGCTGTCGACGTCAGCGCTGGAGTTGCGGCGCTTGGCATCCAGGTCGCTGCGGGTGTAACCGGCGGCCACACCGACGCGCCAGGCGTCGTCCACTTGCTTGTCGGTACCGAGCAGGAAACCGCCGAGGTTGCGATCCAGTTTGGCGGTGTTGCTGTCGCCACCCATGTGGCCCCAGGTGCCCAGCACACGCATCCAGCCGACCATTTCGCCGTGGCAGCCCGCGCTGCTCAGGCGGTTTTCACTCGGTGCCAGGCTGTTGCGTGGATCATCCTCGCGATAGCAGCCGGGTTGGCGCATACGCTCGTTGACCGCGTCACGGATGTAGCGCGAGTCTTCGAGCATGGCACTGGCGGTGCTGGCATGGATCTCACCGGACAAGCTGTCGAAGGCCGCCCGTGCACCGGCCGCATCGGTATTGAGCAGCGCATTTTGCACCGCCGCTCCACCCACTGCGGGACCACTGTCCAAAGCCGCCGCCACGCCACTCTGGTTGCCGGTGGCTGCCACGCTGGCATAACTCACGTTGTTACGGCTGACCGCCAGGGCCACCTGGTTCGGGCTGTAGTTCAAGGCGGTATTGAGGAACGCCAGATTCTCCAGGTTGGTGTTGCTGAAGGTGCCGTTGACGCCGCCACTGGCCGTCAGCAACGTGTAGGTGGTCGGGCCGGCATACGGCGCCAGGTTGATGACATTCAACGTACCGCCGAGGTTCGCCGTACCGCCAACCGCCAAGGAACTGGCGACCGAAGGCGTGATGACCAGGTTGAGTGCACCGGTATTGGCGTTGGTGAAATTGCCAGCCACAGTCAGCTTGCCGCTGTCAGGGGTGACGCTGCCGTTGTTGACCAGCGAACCGACACTGCCGTTGCCGGTCAAGCCGGCGCCACTGGCCACGGTCACTTGCCCACCCAACACCGCACCTGGATTGGCCGCATTGCCGACTTGCAGCACGCCCTCATCCACTGCCACCGTGCCGCTGAACGGTTGGTTGCCGGTCAGCAACAGCGCGCCGGAGCCTTGCTTGGCGATGCTGCCGGTGCCCGTCAAGGTGCCGCTGAAGGTGCCATTAGTTCGTTGTACAAACAGCATGCGTGCGTTGTTCAGGAAACGGCCCTGCAAGCTTTGCGTGCTACCGGCCAGCGTACCGCCGCTGACGGTAGTACCGCCTGTGTAGGTGTTGGCACCGGTCAACAACAAGGTGCCGGCGTCCAGTTTGTTGATGCCCCCGGCCCCCACGATCGGTGCTGCCACTTCCGTGGTCACCCCCGAATTGACCCGCACCGCTGCAACACCAGTCGGTGTCAACGAGCCTCCAGCCCCCGCCGTCAGCGTGTAGCCAGGGTCGAGGAACTGCAGACCGGTAAAGCCCTGGTTGCCGACTACAGTGACACTACCGCCCTGCCCACCAAACACGGCGAACTGGTTGTTCGACGCCTGGCCTTGGGTGCCCGTCGGGTCGGTCCAGTTGGTGCCTGGACCCCAGGTGCCGCTGCCGCCGGTGATGGTGCCGCCTGGGTTAGTGGTGCCGCCGTTCCAGAACTGGATCTGCCCTGGTGTGGTCTGCACCAGCAGGTTGAGCTGGTTGGCCAACGCTGTCTGCAGGGTCAGGTCGCCCAGGCCCACCGGCAATGTGCCAAGGGTCAAGCCGTTATCGGTCAAGCTGCCGCCATAGCGGAACAGTTGGTAGACGCCGACCCCAAAGCCACCTGCATTGGTGACGTTGAGTGTGCCATCGAGGACCAGGTTACCCGCCACATTCACTGCGGTGGTGGATGCCCCGGGTGCACCCAGGGTGAAGTCCAGGGCCGTGCCCGATGACAGTGCCAGCGAGCCCACCGACAACGGCGTCGCAGAGCCCGCCTTGAGGGTGGAACCATCCGCCATCGTGACAGCGCCACTGAGGGTGCCGCTCCCGCCGAGGGTCGCGCCACTCGCCACTTGTACTGCCGCGCTGTTCAAGGTGCCGTTGACCAGCAGGCTGCCTGCGTTGACGTTGGTGTTGCCGGTGAAGGTGTTGTTGCCAACCAGCAGCAGCGCGCCGGTACCGGTTTTATTCAATACCCCGGCGCCCGTCAGGTTGCCGGTGTAGGTACCATCGGCTCCTTGGGCAAAAGTCAGCGCGGCATTGTTGGCGATTGCGCCTTGCAGGCTGTTGGTGTCGCCGGTGGTGCTGCCGCCGTTGAGTGTGGTGCCGCCGCTGTAGGTGTTCGCGCCGGTCAGCAGCAGCGCGCCATTGCCGTTTTTCACCAGGCTGCCGGTGCCACTGACGACGCCGTTGAGTGCCAGGTCGTGACTGCCAGCCAACGTCAGCGGGCCGCCCAGGTTGATGGCGTTGGCCAGTTGCAGGTCGGTCGTGCCGTCCAACTGAGCAGGACCGCCCACCGCCAGCACACCCGTGCCCAGAGCGCCGTTATTGCCAAGGATCAGTTGACCGGCATTCAAACCGGTGCCGCCGCTGTAGGTGTTGGCACCGTTGAGGGTCAGTGTTGCCGTGCCTTTTTTCAACAGGCTGCCGGTACCGCTGAGCGCACCGTTGAGCGTCAACGCGTTGCTGCCGCCGATGCTGAGCGCGCCGTTGAGTACCGCTGTGTTACCCAAAACGACGGCCGCGTTGCTGTCCAGGGTGGTGCCGTCCGCTGCAGTCAACGCGCCGGAGCCCAGCGCGCTGTTATTGCCAACCACCAGCGTGCCACCATTCAACGCGGTGCCGCCGGTATAGGTGTTGCTGCCGTTGAGCACCAAGGTGCCGCTGTCGAGCTTGGCCAGGGTGCCAGCGCCACCGAGTGTCACGCCCAGGGTGGCGGTGGCGTTCGGGTCGACACGGATCGCCGTGTTGCCGGTGCCACCGTTGACCAGGTTGAGCACGCCTGCTGTGCCAGAGGCCAGGTTGTAGCCGTCAGTGACGAACTGCATGCCGGTGATGGATTGCGTACCATCCACGTTCACGTTGCCCGCCGTGCCTTGGAACACCGCGAAGCTGTTGCCCCAGCCTTGGTTGAGCGTGCCGTCGACATTGGTCCAGTTGGTGATACCAGTGCCCCAGGTACCGGTGCCGCCATCAATGGCGCCATTGCCCACCAGGTTGGCGCCATCCCAGAACTGCACGGTGGTGTTGGGCGCCGTCACCAGCAGGTTGACCTTGTTGCTGACCGCTGTCTGCACTTGCACATCGCCCGGGATCACGCTGCCCGGTAGTGTGCCGAGGGCCAGGCCATTGTTGGTGAGTGCCCCGCCGTAGTTGATGATGTTATAGACGCCGCTGCCAAAGCCGCCGATATCCGTGACGTTGAGCTTGCCACCCAGTGTCAGGTCGCCGCCCACGTTCAACAGCCCGCTGCCGCCGCCGACTACCGGAATACCGAGGCCGACGTCCAGGTTGGCATTGTTGCCCAATACCAGCGACCCCACCGACAGCGAGCTGCCGGAGGTCAGGCCGAGATGGCCGCCGTCGGCGACCGTCACCGCGCCGGTCAACGTACCGGTTCCGGCCAGAGTCGCAGCGTTGTTGACCGCCACCGTGCCGCTGGCCAGCGAACCGCTGACATTCAAGGTGCCGCCATTGATATTCGCGGCGCCGCTGAGACCATTGGTGCCGCTCAGGTTGAGCACACCGCTGCCGTTTTTATCCAGGTTGCCGGCACCGTTCAGTGCGCCTGCGAAGGTGTTGTCCAGGTTGCTGCCACCCACCGCCAGCGTGTTGCCGCCCGCGACTTGGACAATGCCGTTGCCGGCCAAGCTATTGAGGCTGGCATTCCCCCCCAGGTTGAGGCTGGCACCCGTGCCAACGTTGACACCGGACGTGTTGCCCAGCGCCGCGTTGCCCTGGGTGGTCACGGTACCGCCGACCACGTTGAGGGGGCCGCTGAAAGTGTTGTTACCCGTGAGCAGCAAGTCCGCCGCGCCGTTCTTGATCAGCGCTGCATTACCGGCCAGCACACCGCCCAGGGTCAGGTTGTTGTTACCGGCCACGTTCAGGTCGGCATTCAGGTTGACCGCGTTGGCCAGCACCAGCGGCGCGCTGTTGTCCAGAGTACCGGTGCCGCTGACGGTCAGGGCACCCGAGCCCAGGCCCGCAGCATTGCCAACGGTCAGTGTCCCGGCAGCGAGTGTGGTACCGCCGCTGTAGGTGTTGGAGCCATTCAGGGTCAGATTGGCATTGCCGTTCTTGATCAACGAACCGTTGCCGTCGACCACACCGCCCAGGGTCAGGTCATGGGTGCCCACCACGGTCAGCGCCGCATTGACGCTGACGTTATTGACCAGGGCCAGTGCGCTGCTGTTATCCAGCGTGGCAGTACCGCCGACGGTCAAGGCACCCGTGCCGAGCGCCGAGCCGTTGCCCAGGGTCAAGGTACCCGCGTTCAACTGCGTACCACCGAGGTACGCATTATTGCCAGTGAGCGTCAGGTTGCCCGTTCCACTTTTGGTCAGGCCGCCCGCGCCGCTGACCAACCCGTTGAGCGCCAAATCGGCGCTGCCGAGGATACCGAGGTTACCCGCCAGGTTTACGGTATTGGTCAAGGCCACTGCGCTGCTGGTGTCAAGGGTGGTGCCCGCCGCCGCATTCAACGCACCGGTGCCCAAGGCATTGTTGGAAGCCAGGATCACCCCGCCGCCATTCAGCGCGGTCGGTCCTGCATAGGTGTTGTTGCCGCTCAAGGTCAGGTTGGCGATGCCATTCTTGATCAGGCTGCCGGTGCCCGCCACGGTGCCTGCCAGGGTCAGGGCGTTGCTGCCGCCGACAGTCAGGGTGCCGTTGACGTTCACAGCGTTGCCCAGGGTAACGGCGGTGTTGCTGTCCAGTGTGGTGCCGTTGGCGGTGGTCAATGCACCACTGCCCAGCGCGCTGTTATTGCCGACTACCAGGGTGCCGCCATTGAGCGCGGTGCCACCGGTGTAGGTGTTGGCGCCATTGAGTACTAGCGTGCCCGAATCCAGCTTGGCCAGCGTTCCGCCGCCGTCGAGGGTCACACCCAGGGTGGCGGTGACGTTCGGGTCGACACGCACCGCCGTATTGCCGCCGACGCCGTTGAGCAGGGTCAAGGCCCCCGCCGTGCCGCCGACTACGTTGTAGCCGTCGGTGACAAATTGCAGGCCGGTAATGGCTTGAGCGCCGTCAACCGTCACAGTGCCTGCCGTGCCTTGGAACACCGCGAAGCTGTTGGGCGTCCAGCCTTGATTGACCACGCCATTGACATTGGTCCAATTAGTACCAATGCCCCCCCAGGTGCCGGCACCGCCATCGACGTTGCCGTTCGCCACTTGCTGGCTACCATCCCAGAACTGCACGTTGGTGCTGCCGCTGACCAGCAAGTTGATCTGGTTGGCGATCGCGCTCTGCACGGAAAGATCGCCCGGGGTCACGTTCACCGGTACGCTGCCCACCGCCAGGCCGTTGTCAGTGAGTGCACCGGTATAGTCGATCAAACTATAGATACCCGCACCGAAGCCGCCGATATCGTGCACGTTGAGGGTGCCGTCCAGGGTCAGGTTGCCGCCCACATGGATCAACGCTGTACCGCCGCTGGACGCCGCGCCCAGGCCAGCATCCAGGTTGGAGTTGCCGTTCAAGACCAGCGAGCCCACCGTCAAGGTGTTGCCCGAATTGACGGCCAGGTGAGCGCCATCGGCCACATTCACACTGCCCAACAAAGTGCCGGTGCCGCCCAGGGTAGCGCCGCTGGCGACGCCCACGTTCGCACTGGCCAGTTCGCCGTTGACCAGCAGGCTGCCGGCATTCACTTGGGTGTCACCGGTCAACGTGCTGATGCCGCCCAGGGTCAGGGCTCCGTTGCCAATTTTAGTGAAGTTGCCAGCGCCGGTGAGCACACCGCCGAAGGTGCTGTTCAGGTTATTGCCACCGACACTTAAAGTGCTGCCCGTGCCGACCAAGGTCACGCCGTTACCGGTGAGCGCGCCGAGGCTGGCCGAGCCGCCCAGGTTCAATTGCGCACTGTTGCCCAGGTTGACCCCGGCGCCCACACCCAGCGCACCGTTGCCCAGAGTGGTGAGGCTGCCGGATTGCACGTCGAACAGGCCGGTGAAGGTGTTGTTGCCACTCAGGGTCAAGTCGGCCAGACCGGTTTTGATCAAGCTGGCGCCACCCGATAGCACACCGCCCAAAGTCATATTGTTGTTGCCGGCAAGGGTCAGGTTGGCGTTGACGTTGACCGCATTGGTCAGCACCAACGGCGCGCTGCTGTCCAGGCTGGCAGCGCCACCGACCGTCAAGGCGCCAGAGCCAAGCGCTGCCGACGTACCCAGGGTCAAGGTACCGGCATTGAGGGTGGTACCGCCTTGATAAGTATTGATGCCATTGAGTGTCAGGTTGGCAGCGCCGTTTTTGACCAGCGCCCCGCTGCCGGACACCAGGCCGCCGAGGGCAAGGTCATTCGTACCGGCCACCGTCAGGTTGGCATTCAACACCACATTGTTGCCGGCGGTCACCGTCGTATTGTTATCCAGGGTGGCTGCGCCAGCGACGGTCAGGTTGCCCAGGCCCAAGGCCCCATTGCTACCCAGCGTCAGGGTGCCGGCGTTGAGGGTCGTGCCGCCGAGGAAGTTATTCGCGCCACTGAGCACCAGGTTGGCCGCGCCGTTTTTCGTCAGGCTGCCGGCACCGTTGATGGTGCCGCCGAGGGTCAGGTCTGCCGTACCGAGGATGCCCAGGTTGCCCGCCAGGTTGATCGCATTGTTGGCGGTGACTGCGGCACTGCTGCCCAGGCTCGTGCCATTCGCTGCATTCAAAGTGGCGCTGCCCAACGCCGAATTGGACGCCAGAATGAGTCCACCGGCGCTCAACGCCACCGGACCGAGGAAGGTGTTATTGCCGCCCAGGGTCAAGTTGGCCGCCCCCGCTTTGATCAAGCCACCCGCGCCGCCAATCACGCCATTGAGCGTCAGCGCCTGGGTGCCTGCCACGGTCACATTGCCATTCAACGTGACGGCATTAGCCAGGGTGGTCGCGGTATTGCTGTCCAGCGTCGTACCACCAGCGGCCGTCAACGTGCCACTGCCCAGCGCCGCGTTATTGCCCACCACCAAGGTGCCGCCATTGAGCGTGGTGCCTCCGGTGTAGGTGTTGGTGCCGCCGAGTACCAGCGTACCGGCGTCGAGTTTATTGAGGATGCCGGTACCATCAATGTTCACCCCGATGGTCGCAGTGGCACCGGGGTCAACCCGGATCGCCGTATCACCCGACAATCCATTCACCGCCGTCAACTGCCCAGCTATGCCGCTGACCAGGTTGTAGCCGTCGGTAGCGAATTGCATGCCGGTGAACAGTTGCGGCCCCTGCACCGTGACCGTACCCGCCGAGCCCTGGAACACGGCAAAGTCCCCGGCCCATGTCTGGTTGAGCGTGCCGCTGACGTTGGTCCAGTTGGTGCCACCACTGGACCAAGTGCCAGTGCCGCCATCCACCGAACCGTTGGGAATGGTCTGGCTGCCGTCCCAGAACCGCAGGTTGGTGCTCGGCGCCGAGACGACGATATTGACTTGATTACCGACTGAGGTCTGCACCACCAGGTCGCCCAGGGCATAACCGATGGGCACGGTGGCGACGTCAAGGCCCAGGTTGGTCAGGCTGCCGGTGTAGTTGGCCAGGCGGTAGACGCCGACGCCAAAGCCACCGGCATCCGTCACGTTAAGGTTGCCATCGAGGGTGAGGTTGCCACCGACGCTGAGCAAGGGCGTGACGGACGGAGCGTTCAGTGCCACATCCACATTGGCTCCCGAACCCAATACCAAGGAACCGGCAGACAGGGTCGTGCCACTGCTCAGTGCCAGGTGCCCGCCATTGTTCACATTCAAGGCGTTGAGTACCGAACCGCTGCCGGTCAGGGTGCCGCCGCTGTTCACATTGACGATGCCGCTGGCCAGGGAACCACTGAGATTCAAGGTGCCCGCATTGATCGCGGTATTGCCGGTCAAGCCATTGGTGCCAGCGAGGTTGAGGGTGCCGCTGCCGACTTTGGTCAGGCCACCGCCGCCATCGAGGCTGCCGTTGAACGTACTGGATGTGCTGACACCGCCCACACTTAATGTCGTACCCGCGCCCAGTACAACCGAACCACTGCCGGACAGCGCCGCCAAGCTCGAATCAGCCCCCAGGTTCAGTGATGCCCCGGCGCTGATGTTGGCACCGGAAGTATTGCCCAGGGCATTGGCACTCAACACACTGAGGCTGCCGGCAAGCACATCCACGGCGCCGGTCAACGTGTTATTACCCGTCAGGGTCAGGTCGGACAAGCCATTCTTGATCAGGCTGCCGGCGCCGCTGAGCACACCGCTCAGGACCAAATTGTTGTTGCCGGCGAGGGTCAGGTTGGCATTCAGCGCAATGGCGTTGCCCAGGTTGAAGGGCCCACTGGTGTCCAGGGTCGCCGCGCCCCCGACGGTCAGCGCCCCGCTACCCAGCCCGCCAGCGTTGCCCACGGTCAGTGTCCCGGCGTTGAGCGTGGTGCCGCCGCTGAACGTGTTGTTGGCATTGAGGGTCAGGTTGGCCGCGCCGTTCTTGATCAGCGGACCAGCACCGCTGGCTACACCGCCCAGTGTCAGGTCATTGGTGCCGCCCACGGTCAGGCCGGCATTGAGCGCAATGGCATTGCTCAGGGTGACGGCCGCGTTGCTGTCCAACGTCGAGGCACCGCCGACGGTGAGCGCGCCACTGCCCAGGGCCGTGTCCGTGCCGACCGTCAGCGTCCCGCTGTTGAGCGTGGTGCCACCCTGGAAAGTATTGAGGCCGTTGAGGGTCAGGTTGGCCGCGCCATTCTTGATCAATGAACCTGCCACGCCGCCGACCACACCGCCCAATGTCAGATCGGCCGAGCCGCCCACCGTCAGCGCGCCACCGAGGTTGATCAGGTTAGTCAGCGACGAAGTGGTATTGGCGTCCAGCGCAGTCCCCGCCGCCGCCGTCAGCGTGCCGCTGCCCAACGCATTGCTGCCACCCACGACGATCTTGCCGAGGTTGAGCGATGTGCCGCCCAGGTAGTTGTTGGCGCCGTTGAGGATCAGGTCCGCCGGGCCGGCCTTGACCAGAGCGCCAATGCCACTCACCACGCCGTTCAAGGTCAAAGCGTTGCTGCCATCGATGGTCAAGCTGCCGTTCAGGTTGAGGTTATTGCCCAGGCTCAACGCGCCGCTGGCATCCAGGTGAGTGCCATTCGACGCGGTCAAGGCCCCCGTGCCCAACGCTGTGCCGGAACCGAGCATCAGCCCTCCAGCGGTCAGCGCGGTGGTGCCGGAATAGGTATTGGCGCCATTGAGGGTGAGGGTCGCCGCACCCGTTTTGATCAACCCGTTGGTGCCGCTGATGACACCGCTCAAGGTCAGTGGATTGGCGCTCGCCACCGTCAGGTTGGCGCCCAGGTTGATAGCATTGCCCAGGGTGACACCGGCGTTGTTGTTCAGGGTCGCGGCCCCGGTCACATTGAGCGCACCGGTGCCCAACGCCGCATTGTTACCCACCGTCAACGTGCCGCCCGCCAGCGTGGTGCCGGCCAGGAACGTGTTAGCGCCGTTGAGCACCAACGCTGCCGCGCCGTTTTTGGTCAGCCCACCCGCACCGCTGATCACACCGCCCAGCGTCAGGTTGTTGCTGCCACCGATATTCAGGTTGCCGGCGAGGTCCAACGCATTGGTGAGGCTGACGGCGGTGCTGGCATCCAGCGTGGTGTTGTTGGCCGCACTCAAGGTGCCGCCCGTACCCAGGGCCGTATTGCTGCCAAGGATCAGCGAACCGCCGTTGAGGTTGGTGTTACCGCTGAAGGTGTTGTTGCCGCCCAGGGCCAACGCAGCGGCGCCGTTCTTGATCAAGTTTCCCGCACCGGAAATGACGCCGTTCAAGCCCAATGCCTGGCTGCCGCCCACGGTCAGTGCACCTACCAGGTTCACGGCGTTGCCGAGGGTGACGTTGGTGCTGGCATCCAGCGAAGTACCCGCCGCCGCAATGAGGGCGCCGGTACCCAGGGCTGTATTGCTGCCAAGGATCAACGAACCACTGTTGAGGTTGGTGTTGCCGCTGAAGGTGTTGTTGCCACCCAGGGTCAACGCAGCGGCGCCGTTCTTGATCAGGTTTCCTGCACCAGAAATGACGCCGTTCAAGCCCAGCGCCTGGCTGCCGCCCACCGTCAATGCGCCGGCCAGGTTGACAGCATTGGCCAGGGTCACGGCGGTGCTGGCATCCAGCGAAGTGCCCGCTGACGCGGTAAGGGCGCCGAGCCCCAATGCTGTGTTGGAACCCAGTACCAGGCCGCCAGCGTTCAGTGCGGTAGTGCCCGTACGGGTATTGTTGCCGGTCAGGGTCAACAGGCCCGCACCGCTTTTGGTCAGCGCACCCGCGCCGGACATCACGCCGCTGAGGGTCAAGGGGTTGATCCCGGTCAGGTTCAACGCACCGCCGAGGCTGATGTTATTGCTCAAGGCTGACGCGCCGCCGCCATCGAGGCTGGCCGCCGCCGTGACATTCAAACTGCCGTTGCCCAGGGCATTGTTATTACCCAGCACCAAGGTGCCTGCACCCAGGTTGGTAGTGCCGGTATAGCTGGTGTTGAGGCCGTTGAGGCCAAGGCTGCCGGTGCCGATCTTGGTGATGGTGCCTGCACCTGTTATGACACCGCCCAGGTTCAGGGTCCCGGCAACGTCGGTGGTCAAGGTGCTGCCAAGGGTGAGGTCGTTGGCGAGGTTGATCGTGCCGGGCGCCTGCAAGGTTGCCACACCGGTGACGTTGACCAAGCCACTACCCAGCGCCAAGTCATTGCCCAACTGCACGGTGCCGCCGGCCAGCGTGGTGCCGCCCGAATAGGTGTTGGCACCGCTGAGGATCAATTGGCCGGTGCCGGCCATGTTCAAACCACCCGTGCCTGAGAGTACGCCCGCCAGGGTCAAGCCTGTGGCGGCACCATTCACCGTCAGGCCGCCCCCCGTGAGTGTCATCAAGTTGTTAAGGGCGAGCCCCCCGGCACTCGCTTGAATCGCGCCGCCATTGGCGGTCAGTACGCCGCTGCCGAATGTAGCGTTGTTGTCAAACAGTGAGATACCACCGTTGAGTGTC
Organism: Pseudomonas sp.; assembly: GCF_050739995.1. GTDB lineage: Bacteria > Pseudomonadota > Gammaproteobacteria > Pseudomonadales > Pseudomonadaceae > Aquipseudomonas. The sequence continues at coordinate 14,784 of NZ_JBOICG010000434.1, forward strand.
GTATTGGTGCTCACCAAGGGCCCTGTCAGGGTCCAGGTACCGCTGTTGACCGTCAGGTTGTTGAAGTTGACGTAATTGGCACTCGAAGCAGCGCCGATACCACTGGTGCCGCCGCCTAAACCACTAGCGTTTTGCAGCACCAACGTGTTGCTGCCCCCTGCTCCACCGTCAATCTGGCCGGTGGGCGCAAAGGTGAGATTGATCCCCACCAAGCCGCCCAGGTTGAGACCGAGCCCACCCCCGCTGGCCACGCTGGAACCGGTAATGGCGTTAAAGGTGTTGCTGCTCGACGCCCCCATCGACAAACCGCCCACAATGCTGCCGGCGTTGGTGAACGTATTGCCGCCTGTCGACGCTTCGAACGCCATGCGCCCGTTGATGTTGGCCCCCGCCTCGTTGCTCATGATGATTTGAGAGCCGCCGTGCACCGCCACCACCGGCACATCAGGGGTCAACAGGCTAAGGCCCAGCAATGCCGAGGAACCCAGGGTCCCACTGTTGGTGATGGTGGTCGTCCCCGAGCTGCCGTTGTTGATATTGAGGGCCATGCCATTGAGGGTGCCGAGGTTGAGCGAGAGAAGTCCCGAGGTGCCCTTCATCGTCCCCGTGTTATTGACAACCACCTGGCCCGACGCTCCACTGCCAATCACCACGCCACTGCTGAGCAGCGTCACCAGCCCGAGAACTGAAGGGTCGATGGTGCCGTTGTTGTTCAAGGTGATGTTGTTACCCGTCAGGCTCATCACCGTACCCAGCGAGGCCGCCATGGTGGTGCCACTGAGTACATTGACAGTCAAGCCGTCAGTGCCATTGGAATAGGCGTTGGGAGCCAGGAGCGCAGCGGTACCGCTGCAGTCCACCGTTAACCCGGTAACGGTGCAGGCAGCCATCGCAGACTGGGCAGTGAGACCGATCAGCAGCCCAGCGACGCCGAGGCGAACCGCAAGGGAAAGAGGAGAAAACCGGGGTGTAGCGGCAGTAGCAAGTCTTCTATCCACGTCCAACTCCTTCGTGGTCCAAGCCTTTCATCCATGAATGCGTAGAAGCCCAACCCTAGAGACCGACACGCACTGAATTCGAAATACCTGACCGTGGTGACAACTGACCTAGTGTGTCGAAACAGTAGTAGACCAACGGAAAGCCATTGAATTAAATGGTATTAATACTTTCGTAAATTCAGTGTAAGAATGGAATTACAGCCAACATCCATTGACATTTCGCTGCAAAAACACAAGTTTCAAAATGTAAGCAAGCGCTCTAATGGCGCCCTGTAGATTCGCTTTATTGATCCTGGAGTTCCCCATGCCCCATGAAGGCAACCTGTTACAAGCAGCCGTGGTGTTCCTGCTCGCTGCCGTGCTGACCGTGCCTTTGGCCAAACGCCTGCAACTGGGTGCGGTACTCGGCTATCTGTTCGCTGGCGTGATCATCGGCCCATCGGTGTTGGGCCTGGTGGGCAATCCACAAAGCGTGGCGCAGTTCTCGGAACTGGGCGTGGTGCTGCTGCTGTTTATCATCGGCCTGGAACTGTCGCCCAAGCGTTTATGGGTAATGCGCAAGGCGGTGTTCGGCGTCGGCCTGGCCCAGGTGTTGCTCACAGGCCTGGTGATGGGAGCGGTAGCGTTATGGCTGTTTGGCCAAGCGTGGAACAGCGCGATCGTGCTGGGCCTTGGTCTGGCCCTGTCCTCTACGGCCTTTGGCCTGCAAAGCCTGGCCGAGCGCAAGGAACTCAACCAACCCCATGGGCGCTTGGCCTTTGCAATTCTGTTGTTCCAGGACATCGCCGCGATCCCGCTGATCGCCATGGTGCCGTTGCTGGCCGGCAGCGACCACCCGACCACCGAGGCCCAGGGCTGGCAACACGTACTGCAAATCCTCGGCAGCATCGCCGTGGTGATCATCGGCGGACGCTACCTGTTGCGCCCGGTGTTTCGTATCGTCGCCAAGACCGGCCTGCGCGAAGTGTCCACCGCCACCGCGTTGCTGGTGGTGATCGGCACCGCCTGGCTGATGGAACTGGTGGGCGTGTCCATGGCCCTCGGCGCCTTCCTCGCCGGCCTGCTGCTGGCGGATTCGGAATACCGTCATGAGTTGGAATCCCAGATCGAGCCGTTCAAGGGCCTGCTGTTGGGCCTGTTCTTTATCAGCGTCGGCATGGGCGCCAACCTCAGCCTCCTGCTCAGCACACCGCTGGTGGTCATCGGCCTGACCCTGCTGTTGATCGGCTTGAAGTTGCCACTGCTCTACGCCGTTGGCCGCTTGGTGGGCGACCTCAATCGTGAGAGCGCCCTGCGCCTGGGCGTAGTGCTGGCAGCGGGCGGTGAATTTGCCTTCGTGGTGTTCAAGATCGGCCGCGACCAGGGCCTGTTCGAGCCACATCTGTACGACGTGCTGGTGCTGACCATCACCCTGTCCATGGCGGTGACGCCGCTACTGCTGTTGGTATGCCCCAAGCTGTTCAAGCCCAAGGCCAAACCCGTGGAGGTGCCGGAGGAATACCGCACCATCGAAAGCGACGCGCCACGTGTGGTGATCGCCGGCATGGGCCGTATGGGCCAGATCGTGGCGCGGATACTGCGCGCCCAAAACATCTCGTTCATTGCCCTGGACACCTCGGTGGAGACCATCGAGCTGACCCGCAGTTTCGGCGGCATGCCGGTGTTCTACGGTGACCCGCAACGCCCGGAAATCCTCCACGCGGCCAAGGTCGATCAGGCCGAGTTCTTCGTAATCGCCATGGACGACCCGGAGATCAACATCAAGACCGCCGAACTGGTGCGTAACCTCTACCCGCACATGAAAATCATCGCCCGTGCCCGTAACCGCCAGCACGTACACCGGTTGGTGGACCTGGACGCCTCACCGGTGCGAGAGACTTTCTATTCCAGCCTGGAAATGAGCCGTCGCACCCTGGTTGGTCTTGGTTTGAGCCAGGCCCAGGCCGACGCACGCATTACCCGTTTCAAAAACCACGACCTGCAAGTCCTCGCCGCCCAACACGCGGTGTACGACGACGCGGCCAAGGTGATGCAAACCGCCCAGGAAGCCCGCACAGAACTGGCGCGGCTGTTTGAGATGGACCGACTTGAGGAAGAGTCCGACAAGGTGTAAAGCCATCGATGAACGATATTGCGATTTTTCTGACAGAATACGCCGCAATTTCGTTCATCACTGGAGCGCTCCATGGCCACTTTCACCAAGACCGCCGCCCTGCTGGCCCTCGCGCTTACCGCCGGCAGCGTATTCGCTGCCGCCAAACCGACCACACAAACCATCTCGACCTTGGGCGGCAAGTTCACCTTCAGCCTGCCCTAGGCCTACAACGAAGTTTCTATTAATTACGGCAAGGCGGAATAT
>NZ_JBOICG010000435.1:0-2401 GCF_050739995.1 Pseudomonas sp.
GATATACCGTATTCGCGGGCAAGCCCGCTCCCACATGGGGTCCGCTACACTGATAAGTTTTGTGTGTCGAAATATTCGTTGTACGAAATTTTCACATCTTATCCAAGACAATTCGCCGGCTTTATTCACCCATCCAAGGCTCTATCTCAAGTGCCATTAACGATGGGGCAGTGGTGCGCGTTCAGTAATTAATAGCCTTGCTGCCGTTGATCGGGCACCATTCGCGCCACTGTATTACTTCGCAACTTCAACTTCCAATGGGTCCTGAAACGACATGGCAAACCCGGACGCCCTGAATCAGCAGCGAGCTTCAAATCGCCTGCTGCAACCGACCGTCAAATCCCATCTGGCGTACACACTGCTCTGCGCACTGGTCATGATGGTGATGTTCTCCCTGCTGCGCCTGGCGCTGCTGGTCTACAACCGCGAGATGATCCTCGACACGCCGGCCTCGACCTTCCTGGAAGCGTTCGCCAACGGCACGCGCTTCGACATCCGCTTTGTGATGTACGCGCTGGTTCCGCTGCTGCTGGCCTTGTTCAGCGTACGGGCCATGGCGGCGCGGGGCTTCTTCCGTTTGTGGCTGACCGTCGCGTCCAGCATTGCCCTGTTCCTGGGCCTGATGGAAATGGACTTCTACCGCGAATTCCACCAACGCCTCAACGGCCTGGTCTTCCAATATGTGAAGGAAGACCCGAAAACCGTGATGAGCATGCTCTGGTACGGTTTCCCGGTGGTGCGTTACCTGCTGGCCTGGGCCGTGGGCACGCTGATCCTGAGCATCGCCTTCAAGGGCGCCGACCGCGCAACGCGCCCTCGTGGTCCATTCAGTGGCGGTAGCATCGGCACGCGCCAGGTGGCGCCGTGGTACACACGTATTGCGGTGTTCGTGGTCTGCCTGCTGATCGCAACGGTCGCCATCCGTGGCACCCTGCGCCAGGGCCCGCCACTGCGTTGGGGTGATGTCTACACCACCGATTCGAACTTCGCCAACCAACTGGGCTTGAACGGCACCCTGTCGCTGATTGCTGCCGCCAAGTCGCGTTTCTCCGAAGAGCGTTCCAACATTTGGAAAGCCACCCTGGACCAGCCGCTGGCGACCCAGACCGTGCGCGATATGTTGCTACTGCCGGCCCATGAGAAGCTGGTGGACACCGATACCACCGCCGTACGTCGCGACTTCACACCACCGGCCGAGAAGACCCTGCCGATCAAGAACGTCGTGGTGATCCTGATGGAAAGCTTCGCCGGTCACTCGGTAGGCGCCTTGGGTCGCCCTGGTAACATCACGCCGTACTTCGACAAACTGTCCAAGGAAGGCCTGCTGTTCGACCGCTTCTTCTCTAACGGGACCCATACCCATCAGGGCATGTTCGCCACCATGGCGTGCTTCCCGAACCTGCCAGGCTTCGAATACCTGATGCAGACGCCGGAAGGCAGCCACAAGCTGTCGGGCCTGCCGCAGTTGCTCAGCGCTCGCAAGTTTGACGACGTGTATGTCTACAACGGCGATTTTGCCTGGGACAACCAGTCGGGCTTCTTCAGCAACCAAGGCATGACCAACTTCATCGGGCGTAACGACTTCGTCAACCCGGTATTCTCCGATCCGACCTGGGGCGTGTCCGACCAGGACATGTTCAACCGTGGCCTGGAAGAGTTGAAAGCCCGCGAAGGTGGCAAGCCGTTCTACGCATTGCTGCAAACCCTGTCCAACCACACGCCGTACGCGTTGCCGACGCCATTGCCGGTCGAGAAAGTCACTGACCGTGGCAGCCTCAACGAGCATTTGACCGCCATGCGTTATTCCGACTGGGCTCTGGGCCAGTTCTTTGAAAAGGCCCGCAAGGAGCCGTACTTCAAGGAAACCCTGTTCGTGATCGTGGGTGACCACGGTTTTGGTAACGAACAGCAGATCACCGAGATGGACCTGGGCCGCTTCAACGTGCCGATGCTGATGATTGCACCGGGCATGCAGGAGAAATTCGGTGTGCGTGATCACACCGTGGGCACCCAGATCGACATCGTGCCGACCATCATGGGCCGCCTGGGCGGCGACACCCTGCACCAGTGCTGGGGTCGTGACCTGCTGAACCTGCCGGAAGGCGACAAGGGTTTCGGCGTGATCAAACCATCGGGCAGCGACCAGACCGTCGCCTTGCTCACTGGCGACCGTGTGCTGGTACTGCCTAAGGAAATGCCACCGAAGCTGTGGGAATACGAGCTGGGCGCAGAGCCGACCGGCAAAGTCATTCCGGAATCGCCGGACGAGGCGGCATTGAAGCAGAAGCTTGAATCGTTCCTGCAAACCGCTACCAAGAGCCTGCTGGATAACACCGCAGGTGTGGTTGACGGCAAGCCGGACTGATTAGCCGGCAATACAAAAGAGGCCTCTATATGAGGC
>NZ_JBOICG010000436.1:0-1844 GCF_050739995.1 Pseudomonas sp.
CACCAGGGCTTCGGTCGGGTCGATCACGATGGAGCCACCGGAAGGCAGTTCGACCACGCGCTGGAAGGCGGTCTCGATCTGGCTTTCGATCTGGAAACGGTTGAACAGCGGGACGCTGTCTTCGTACAACTTGATCTTGCTGGCGTACTGCGGCATCACCTGGCGGATGAAGGTCAGGGCTTCGTCCTGGGCTTCAACGCTGTCGATCAGCACTTCGCCGATGTCCTGGCGCAGGTAATCGCGGATGGCGCGGATGATCACGTTGCTTTCCTGGTAGATCAGGAACGGCGCGGAACGGTCCAGGGACGCTTCTTTGATGGCGGTCCACAGTTGCAGCAGGTAGTCGAGGTCCCACTGCATTTCTTCGCTGCTGCGGCCCAGGCCGGCGGTGCGAACGATCAGGCCCATGTCGGCGGGTGCGATCAGGCCGTTCAGCGCTTCACGCAGTTCGTTGCGCTCTTCGCCTTCGATGCGGCGGGAGATGCCACCAGCGCGTGGGTTGTTCGGCATCAGGACCAGATAGCGGCCAGCCAGGCTGATGAAGGTGGTCAGGGCGGCGCCCTTGTTGCCACGTTCTTCTTTTTCTACCTGAACGATGACTTCCTGGCCTTCGCTCAGGACGTCCTTGATGTTCACGCGGCCTTCAGGGGATTTCTTGAAGTATTCGCGGGAGATTTCTTTCAGGGGCAGGAAGCCGTGGCGCTCGGAGCCGAAATCGACAAAGGCAGCCTCAAGGCTTGGTTCGATGCGAGTAATACGGCCTTTATAGATGTTGGCCTTCTTTTGCTCGCGTGCACCGGATTCGATGTCCAGGTCGTAGAGGCGTTGGCCATCTACCAGTGCAACACGCAACTCTTCGGGTTGAGTTGCGTTAATCAGCATTCTTTTCATGTTGTACCGTCGGTTTCCGGGCTGCCGGAAACGGCGTTCGGCACACACGACTTCTCACGGTCGGTGTCAGGTGCGTCAAGAGTGGTTGGCCACTCCAGTGTCCAGCAAACACCGGCCAATTGGGCTGGTATCGCGACGGACGCGTCCTGCTTGTTAGCGGTGGTGACAAAGGCACCACTTCAACAAAAGCTAAGGTCAGGAGGAGGAATCAACCGGCGACTGTGGACGAGATGAAGCGTCTAAATATAAGCCTAGTGCTACACGGTCCGACGGTTGTGCATCTCCACCCTACACGTATCCCTGATAATTCGGGTGCTGCCGCGCGCAGAATCCGCAGCGGGTTGGCATTTACCGTGTTCTCCAATGGGGAGTCCACGCTCATGGCTAAACAAGACTAGGTGTGGGCGATTGCGCTCTCACTCAGCTCTTAACAGGCGTTGTTTCCGAAGCATTCGCCATGGTCTGGTTCAAGACTGACTGCACTTTGTGAACTGGCCGTAAATATCGGCGCAAAACGCGAGTATTCACTCTGCTTTCTGCACTCGCTTCAGGCCTCATGTCACCTGCGCTTGTTACAATCCCGAGCCTTCCAAGGTGGCGAAAGCCCCGTAGGACGGCCTCGCGTCCTGATGAATTGCGATGGTCAGGGCCGGCTATTTGCCGCAAGTCCTCTGGCCAGGCCGCTTTTGGCGGCGTTCGCGACTATAGCAGCAATGATTAAGTGCTTCAATTCCATAAAAAATTGTTATCATCGCCGCCATGACGACTCCCGACCCCCAGACCCCCAGCGTCCAGCTGCTTGAGGTCTCGCCGGAATATGCCGGCCAACGCATCGATAATTTTCTCCTGGCCAGGCTCAAAGGCGTGCCCAAGACCTTGATTTACCGCATCTTGCGAAAAGGCGAAGTGCGCGTGAACAAGGGCCGGATCAAGCCCGAGTACAAGCTGCAGGC
>NZ_JBOICG010000437.1:0-2603 GCF_050739995.1 Pseudomonas sp.
GGATGGTACCGGCGAAACGGCCGAGGTTTTCCTGATCTTCGGACGTCACTTCCATCGACAGCACCGGACGTACGGGCTCGGGCGCGGGCTCTTCCTTGGAGCACGCCGCCAGCAACAGGCTGGCGGCGAGTAATACCGTCAGGCGATTCATGGCTGGGCTCCTTGCTGGGCGATCTCGACCAACATGCCGGGGTGCAGCAGTTGCCCACCGGCTACCACGACTTTTTCGCCGCCTTTGAGGCCCTCGCCGATGATCACTTTGCCGGTGAGGTAACGCGCCACCGTGACCTTGTGCAATTGCGCCTTGCCATCGCCGTCGATCAACCACACGGCGGGCTCGTTGAGGTCTTTGGTGAGCGCCGCCCAGGGCAGCTCGATGCTGGGTTTGACCGGGCCATTGGCGGTGGCACTGACCACCGAGCCCAGCTCCATGCCTTTGGGCAGCGCTTGCAGGGCAATTTTCACTTGAACGGTACCGGTGTTGGCAGCCACGGCAGGCGTGACTTCGCGCACTTTGCCCACGGCCTTGATGCTGGGGTTGTCCAAAAGGCTGACGGTGATCGGCGCATCGGGTGGCGGCTCCACCAGCAGCGATTCATACACGTTGAACACCGCATCCCGCTCACCATCGCGGGCCAGGCTGAAAATCGGCACGGTGGCCTGCACCACCTGGCCCACTTCGGCCTGGCGCGCGGTAATCACGCCCGGCGCTTCGGCGATCAACGTGGTGTAGCCCAGTTGTTCGCGGGCATTGGCCAGTTGGGCCTGGGCGGCGGTCAACGCGCTTTGACTGCTGCGCAAGGCAGCCTGGGCAGCGTCGTACTCGCTGCGGCTGGTGTAACCCTTGGGCAGCAGCTTTTCCTGGCGCACAAAGGCCGCGGCGGTTTGCTTGACCCGCGCCTGCTCGGCCACGACTTGGGCCTGGGCGGAGTCGACGTTGGTCTGCAAGTCTTTGGGGTCGAGCTTGACCAGCACTTGCTTGGCGCTCACGCGGTCGCCCACATCCACCATGCGCTGGATGATCTTGCCCCCCACGCGAAAGGACAGGTCGGTTTGCACCCGGGCCTGGATATCGCCCGTGAGCGTAACCGCTGCGGCAAAACCCATCGGCTGCACGGTCTGCACAAATACCCTGGAATGTTGCTTGGGTTCGGCCTTTTCCTGGCCACAGCCGCTCAGCAGCGTCAGTAGGCCAAGTCCGAATATACAGGTGGAAATACGACCGCCCATGCAGGCTCCTTTTGCGTGATGCCGACTTGCCAGTGTGTATGCGACTGTGAGCTTAGTTGAGGGTTCCTTATCTGCATGGAGGCTCCCATACTCCAATGGTTCCCATACCGACCGAATCCCTATGCTCAAGACCCTCGCGGTAGCCAATTACCGCTCGATCAACAAATTGGTGGTGCCCCTGGACCGGCTCAACCTGGTCACCGGCCCCAATGGCAGCGGCAAGTCCAATTTGTACCGCGCCCTGCGCCTGTTGGCCGAAACCGCCCAGGGCGGGGTGATCAACGCACTGGCCCGTGAGGGCGGGTTGGACTCGACTTTCTGGGCCGGGCCGGAAAACATCAGCCGACGCATGCACAACGGCGAGGTGCCGATCGAGTCAACCGTGCGCCAGGGCGTGAAGCGCTTGCGCCTGGGGTTTGCCGGGGAGGATTTCAGCTATGCCATTTCCCTGGGGCTGCCTGAACCGAGCGAATCGTTTTTCTCCCTCGACCCCGAGGTCAAGAAGGAATGCATCTGGGCCGGCCACATCTACCGCCCGGCCAGCCTGCTGGTGCAGCGTTCCGGGCCGATGGTGCGGGCGCGCGAGGGCCGCGCCTGGGATGTGCTGGCCCAGCACACGCCGAACTACCACAGCCTGTTCGATCAGGTCGGCAGCCTGCGCGGCTCGCCGGAAGTGTTGCTGCTGCGCGAAAGCATTCGTGGCTGGCGTTTTTATGATCACTTTCGCAGCGACGTGGATGCCCCCGTGCGCCAGCCCCAACTGGGGACACGCACGCCGGTGCTGCACCACGATGGGCGGGATCTGGCGGCGGCGTTGCAGACCATCCGCGAAATTGGCGACCCCGAAGCGTTGCAGCGCGCAGTCAGCGATGCGTTTCCCGGGGCGCGCCTGAACATCCAGCCGTTGCAGGGCGGGCGCTTTGCAATCGAGTTTTATCAGGAAGGTTTGCTACGGCCATTGTCGGCGGCGGAGCTGTCGGACGGGACTTTGCGTTACTTACTGCTGATCGCGGCGCTGCTCACGCCACGGCCGCCGACCATGATGGTATTGAACGAACCGGAAACCAGCCTGCACCCGGATTTGCTGCCGGCGTTGGCGCGCCTGATTATCCAGGCGTCCCAGCAGTGCCAGGTGTGGGTGGTGTCCCATGCCAGCCGTCTGATTGCAGCGTTGCAGCAGGATGAGGGGTGCAATTCGATTGTGTTGGAGAAGGTGTTGGGGGAGACCCGAATCGTCGGGCAGGGGATTCTGGATGCACCGGCTTGGCACTGGCCCGAATAGGTTGTGACTGGGCAAGCCCGCTCCCACATTCTGATCTGTGAATACATTCAAATGTGGGAGCTGGCTTGCCTGCGATAGCGGTAGCTCAGTC
>NZ_JBOICG010000438.1:0-5612 GCF_050739995.1 Pseudomonas sp.
GAGGCGGACCGTCGACTGATCAACGCCTGCCAGGCGGTGATGGCGGCGCCATCCCTGGAGATCCCCTTTGAGCAGCATGCCGAGGCGGCGGGGGCCAGCGTGCGCACCCTGGCGCGATTGTTCCAGAACCATCTGGGCATGGGCTTTGCCGAGTGGCGGCGGCAGGTACAGTTGGCCACGGCGGTGGCCGAGCTGATCCAGGGCCAGTCGGTCAGCGGTATTGCCCGCTCCTTGGGCTATTCACCCAGCAGTTTCAGCGACATGTTCCGTCGCGAACTCGGCGTGGCGCCGTCGCAGTACGTCGGCTGAGGGTTTGGCCGATATCCTGAAGCACTTGGCCGATGCTTCGCAGGTGGGCTCACTACACTGAGCCCATCAACCTACACGGCGCTGTTCTCCATGAACTACCTGATATCCCTTGCCATCGGCCTGCTGGTCGGCGTGATCTACGGCGCCTTGGACTTCCGCTCGCCCGCACCGCCGGCCATCGCCCTGGTGGGATTGATGGGCATGTTGCTCGGCGAGAAACTCTGGCCCATGGGGCGCGAGTGGCTCAGCGGTTGGTTGTCCTGATTCTTTCTTTCCCTTCGATGGATATTGGCCATGAAAGCCCTGCAATTTTCCGCCACCGGCGACCTTGCTGCCCTGAGTTTCGTTGATGTCGCCCAGCCGGTACCGGCTGCCGGTGAAGTGTTGGTCCAGATCAAGGCGGCGGGCCTTAACCCCAGTGATGTTAAAAACGTGCTCGGCCGTTTTCCCTACACCACCTTGCCGCGTATCCCCGGGCGGGACTTTGCCGGCGTGGTGGTGGAAGGGCCGCAGGAACTGGTCGGCCAGGAGGTCTGGGGCACCGGCCGTGACCTCGGGTTTTTCGCCGATGGCTCTCACGCGCAGTACCTGACCGTGTCGGCCAAGGGCGTAGCGCACAAGCCAACCCACTTGAGTTTTGCCCAGGCCGCCAGCCTTGGCGTGCCGTACACCACTGCCTGGGATGCCCTGGAGCGCAGCGGTGTCGGCAAGGGCACGCGCTTGCTGGTGATCGGGGCCAACGGGGCCGTCGGCAGTGCCGCGCTGGCGTTGGCGAAAATTCGCGGCGCCGAGGTGTTGGCGGCGGTGCGCAGGGTGGATCAGGTCGAGGTGTTGCAGGCGCAAGGGTTTGAGGCGATTACCTTGGGGCAACCGGAGGCATTGGGTGCGCAGGTCAATGCTGTGTTCAAGGGCGGTGCGGATGTGATCTTCGACACGACGGGTTTCTGGCTGCCGGCTGCTGTCGCAGGTCTGGCGCCATTCGGGCGCATTGCAATCATCGCCGCGCCGGTCGACGGCCATGTGCAACTGCCGGCCCTGGCCTTGTACCGCAAGGGCGGTTCGGTGGTGGGCATCAATTCGTTGCTCTACAACTGCGAGCGGTGCGCGGTGATGCTGGAACAGTTTGGGCGCTTCTTTGATGACGGCTCGCTGCCATTACCGACAGGCTTGCGTGAAGTGGCGCTGGCGGAGGGGGTGCAGTGCTATGAGGAAGTGAACAGCGGCACTGCGGACAAGATCATCTTCTTGCCTTGACGCGGTGAGAAATGTGGGAGGGAAAGCCTCCTCCCACATTGTGCTTTTCATCAGGCTTCGGGAACGCCTTTTTCCCATGTCGACCAGTTCTTCAAGATCGCCTGTACCAACGGATTACCCGTGCGATACAGGTTTTCCAGTGCTGGCACGAACCCACCTTGGTCCGCGTATTTCAACAGGTTGTCCACCTCGCTATAGCCCGGATAAGGACGGTCGAAATCGGAACCGGCCCGCACCACGGCCAGGCGCTGGATATCCACCAACCCCTCGCGACTGGCACGCAGCAGGGCCTCATAGGTGGAGTTGTCTTCCTGCTGGGTCGTGCAGTATTCGCCTTTGTTGTCGGTGAGTAGCTTGGTCCAGACTTCGGCGCGTTCGCTCAGGCGTGTGCCGGAGAACCAAGTGTTACCCGCCAGGGTGTCGCAACGGGTGACTTGCGGTGGCTGGTTGGCCGGGGCGGCGGGGTAGTGCTTGCGCCAGGCGCTGGATTCCTTGCTTTCCGCCAGCTCGACTTTTTCCGACAGGGCAAACGCTTTCGCTTGCAACTTGGGATTGAGCTCAAACACCTCGGTCTTGTAGTCCAGTGGCGGCTTCTCGTTCGGTCCTTTGGTGTTGATGCCAATGTAGCCCGTCGGCCAATCCTTGGGGGCGTCCCGCGAATCCAGCTCCCATTGGGTGCCGAACTCCACCAGGTAATGGGCCCAGGCAGCAGTGCCGATGGTTCCGTGTTTAGGGTTGATACCGGCGATCCCGGCAATCAGGAAGTAGCTCTGGCGCAGGTCGAACTTGGGCGACAAGGCCAGGGCCAAGGTAGAGGCGGCGGCGTTGGTCTGGCCCATGCCGGTGACGAGCAGGCACACCTCCTGGGTGTTGCAGCGAATCACCGGGTATTCGGCCGAAAGGCCCGGCACGCGAACTTCCTGCTTGAGCTCGAGGCGGTCGATCCAGGTTTGCGCTTCAGGGGCGAACATGGTGATCAACATCACCTTGGGCTTGATCGGCGCAGGCGTATCCGCCAGCACTAAGTGGGGCAAAAATGCCAGGCCGATAGCCATCGAGAGGCGGGTAAATACGTTCATCTAAAGCTCCTTGATCAGAATTGATAACCGACGCCGGCGTAGTAGCCCCAGCCTTCGGAGCGGGCGCGGAAGTTACCCTCGCCGAAGTTCAGCTCACTGCCGTCCTCCCAGTTGCCGCCGTTATGAAAGTAACGGCCGACCAGGGTGAAGCGCAGGTGGGTAAACGAGTAAAGCAGCACGTTGGTCGCCACCAGCGCGTTGGCGGTGCGCGCCGGGTTGTCCTTGTGCAGGCTTGATCCGAAATCGTAGTTGGTAAAGCCGATGTAGGTCAGAGAAGCACCGTTGTCGAAACTGCTGATGGGCACGATGTACTTCATTTGCGCACGGTAGCCATCCCACGAATACTCATTACTGGCCCCGTAGTTTTCCCACTGGTAGCGCCCATAGAAGTTGGCCGACAGGTTGACCCGCGAGTGGGTGTCGATATCCGTGCCCAGGCCGCTGTACAGAGTGTTGGCGCGGTTGGACTTGTTGCTGCCGTGGTCGTAGATCCAGTCAAACGCCACATACCACTCCTTGAACGGCCCAATCGCCAGGCTGCGCCCTGCCAGGTAATCGATGGAGATACGTGGCTCGTGCTCCATGAACACCGGCGAGCCATGGTCCCACGCGCCTTTGTCATTACTGTTACCGATGCCGAGAATCTTCGGCACGTCGATGTAGCCATACAGCTCGAACGGTCCCTTGCGGCCGAAGTACTCGTATTCCAGGTAAACGTCATCTTGCGGCTTGGGGCCGAAGCTGATGTCTTTGCTGCCGATCAGTGTCAGGTCCTGGTTGAACCAGTCCGAAAAATACACGCCTTTTTTCGCCGGACTGGCTTCCGGGCCCTTGGTTTCAGGACTCAGGGTTTCGCCCTGTGCTGAGTCATCGACGGGTTGTTGCTGCGCCAAAATGGGCGCACTGAGTACTCCCGTAACGGCAGCCAGTAGCAAGGAAACACCAAAGCAAGCAGGACGCCTTGAGGTGGGGTGCATTGAAAATCCCTATTCGTACGCGGTTTGAACCCGATTCTGCGGGTAGGAGTGAACTTGGCTGCCAAGTTCGTTCCGCAAACGTTTGCACGTGGCGTACCAACTTTGCTCAAAGGGTTGAGCAATATGAAAAAAAGCAGAATTAATTGGCTTTTTGATCAAAAATGGCAGGGTGTCATTTTCACGGGCCCAAACAAGGAACTCCTTAATGTTCGAGCGCTATTTGCAATCCTGGAGCCTGAGTGCCGACGGCGACCCTATCGTGACGCCCGGCAGCCACTTGTTGCCTGTGCGTTGGCAAGGCTTGCCGGCGATGTTGAAAGTTGCCCACACCTCAGAAGAAAAACTGGGCGGGCGGCTGATGAGTTGGTGGGCAGGCGATGGCGCAGCGCAGGTGTACGCGCATGACGGCGAGGCTATGGTGATGGAGCGTGCCACCGGCGCGGGTTCCTTGATGCATATGGCGCTCAATGGTCAGGATGATGAAGCCAGCCGGATTGCCTGCGCGACGATTGCCCGGCTGCATGTGCCGCGGCCATCGCCGCCGCAAGGACTGCTTTCCCTGGAGGTTTGGTTCCAGTCTTTGTGGCGCGCGGCTGAGGATGAGGGCGGCAGGTTGCATGACTGCGCAGCAGTGGCGCGTGAGTTGCTGGCAACGCAACAGGACATCGTGGTGCTGCACGGTGATGTCCACCACGACAATATTCTCGACTTCGGTGCTCGGGGCTGGCTGGCGATTGATCCAAAGCGGGTGACAGGCGAGCGAGGTTACGACTACGCCAATCTGATCTGCAATCCGGATTTGCCTACCTGTAGCAACCCGGTGCGTTTCAACCGCCAGGTTGACGTGATCGCACAAACGGCCGGCCTCGCACACCAGCGCCTGCTGCAATGGGTCGTGGCTCATGCCGGATTATCGGCCGCCTGGTTTCTTGAGGACGGTGAGCGCCAGCGCGCGAAAATTAATCTTGAAGTTGCCCGCTTGGCGCAAAAGGCTCTGGCTCAGTAACCGATGCTACAGGCTGGTGCGGTTAAACAATTGCACCGCAGTTTCGCGCCGGTATTCACTTGGCGTCAGATTCATCTCAATCCGAAAGTGCCGATTGAAGTTGGACAGGTTGGCGTAACCCACTTCAAAGCAGATATCTGCCACCGACATCTCGCTTTGCAGCAACAGCCGGCAGGCACGCTGCACGCGGAACTTGCGCATCAGCTCGATAAAACCGTGACCAGTGTTGCGCTTGAAGAACCGTGAGAAGCCCGGCTCGCTCATCTCCAATTGCCGGGCGATCACCGACAGGCGCACGTCGCCGGTGAGTTCGCGCATCAGGTAATCGAAGGCCTTGTTGATGCGTTCGGCACTGCGCGCATCCAGTGTTGGCGCGTAGCAGGGGCTGGCCAGCGCCTGTACCTGATGTTGTGGCGCGCTTTTCAGGGTGTCGAGCAGTTGCAGGAACAGGATCAGCCGTTGCAGGCCATGGGCATTGCCGATGGCTTCCATCAACTGTGCCGCCTGCACCGCCGTGGTGCCGCTGAAGGCCAGACCGCGCCGCGCCTGTTCGAACAAGGGGGACAAATCGCCAAGCTCCGGCAGGGTTTTGCGCAGGGCAAGGAGGGCTGCGCCGTCGAATTGCAGCACCACGTCGCGCCCCTTCAGGCATTCGCCGGGCGGTAGGTCGCCGATCCAGTCGTGAGGCAGGTCCGGGCCGATCAGCGCAACATGCCCGGCGCTGAAGGCGCCTATGTAATCACCCGCTACCAGTTTGCCGCTGCCTTGGCGGATCAGGTGGATTTCGAACTCGGGATGGTGGTTCCAGCGCGCCAGGTCGTAAGGGTAGTCATGTTCGAACCAGCGAAAGCAGTGGTCCGGCTCGGGCAGGATCACTTCGAGTTCGGCTGGGCGATGCTCGAACAGTTCGGCGCGGCTGACGGGCATGGTCATGCCTCTTTTAGGTGTGGGATCGCCTCAAAATACGCGCACTGGCAACCCGTGTGC
>NZ_JBOICG010000439.1:0-3791 GCF_050739995.1 Pseudomonas sp.
CATCTAGATAGCGGCGAAACCTTTCTTTTCGGCGACGTGGGTGTGACACGTTTGAAGTAAGCAACCCAATGCCATCAAGCCGATTAAATAAGGAATGCATCATGGACATGTTCCTGAGCCATTTGGATTCGCCATTGGGAGCAATGCTGCTCGTCACCGATGCAAATGACGCCGTCCGCGCACTCGATTTCGCCGACCACAGAACAAGATTGCAGCGCGTTTTACGCCAGCACTATGGCGAGGTGGAGCTGACTGAGAATCAAGCGCCAACTGAGATCGCTGACGCACTTTCTCGCTACTTCAACGGTGAATGGGAGGCGCTGAACTCGCTACGCACTGAGACTGCCGGTTCGGAACTGCAACGCCGCGTCTGGACAGCTCTTCGTCGAATCCCTGTGGGCCAGACTACGACCTATGGAAAGATTGCCAGGGCATTAGGATTTGATGATCCGCGTGCTGCCATCGATGTAGGCGCAGCAAATGGCTCCAATCCGATTGCCATCATCGTGCCGTGTCATCGGGTCATCGCCAGCAATGGAGACCTTAAGGGGTATACCTGGGGTCTGCATCGTAAGCGTTGGCTGCTGGGCCATGAAAAAGGTATTGCGATCAAAGAAGAACCGCAGACCGCCATGCTGCCAGGGTTTTGATTTTGAGCCAGATCATTGCGAACGATTTGTCACTGCGTGCATTCCAGGCAGCCTCTTTGTTTTTGTCCGAACTGGACGAGGATTGGGCCCGCCATATCGCCGTAATCGGCCCCTGCCGGCATGAGGCCAAGCCGGCGCGCGAGCCTTACGAAGCCTTGATAAGGGCCATCGCCTATCAGCAACTGCACGCCAAGGCGGGGGATGCGATTTTGGGGCGTTTGTTGTCGCTCTATCCGTGCGCGTCTTTTCCAGCGCCCGAACAATTACTGGCTAGCGATCCAGAAGATCAGCGCGCTTGTGGCTTTTCGGCTTCGAAGCTGGCGACCATCCGAGGCATTGCTCAAGCTGCTATTGATGGCGTTGTACCTAACCTCATAGAGGCCCGACATCTGTCTGACTCGGCGCTTGTCGAGCGCCTGACTTCCTTGCGTGGCGTAGGACGGTGGACGGTTGAAATGTTCTTGATCTATTCGCTGGAGCGTTCCGACATTCTGCCGGTGGACGACTTCGGTGTGCGGGAAGGTTACGGACGCCTGAAGCGTCTGGAAAGAGCACCTACGCCACGTCAGATGCGTGAGATTGGTGAAGCATGGAGCCCTTTTCGGACAGTGGCCGCTTGGTATCTGTGGCGTCTGCCCAGTCGATAAACATTGGTCGCAAGAATCGGAGTTCTTGCGACTGAACTCTCTCATATGCTGACCCTAAGATTGTTGATGACGGGATTTTTGCCATGAATACGAACATTGCGTATGCGACCGAAGACGAACGTTGGAGTGCCGTGCAGGCACGTGATGTCGCCGCCGACGGTCATTTCGTCTACGCCGTGCGCACAACGGGCGTTTACTGTGTGCCGAGTTCGACGACACGACTCCCCAAACGCGAGAATGTAGAATTCTTCGATTCGGCCAAAGCTGCTGAGGCGGCGGGCTACCGAAGCAGCCGTCGCGCCCGTGGAGACCAGACGAGCGCTGCCGCAGTTCGAGCCGAGTTGGTAGAGCGCGCTTGCCGGTTGATTGAGGCATCGGAAACACCGCCCTCATTGGACGGTCTGGCAATTGACGTGGGCATGAGCCCGTTCCACTTCCATCGCCTGTTCAAAGCCGAAACCGGATTGACGCCCAAGGCATACAGCTCGGCTTACCGAGCTCGTAAGCTACGTGAGGAGTTGAGTTGTCCAGATGCATCCATCACTGATGCTATCTATGGAGCGGGCTTCAACTCCAACAGCAGGTTCTACGAAGCCTCCGATCAGCTACTGGGCATGCGTGCGCGCGATTATCGGGCGGGTGGTGTTGGCGCGGTCATCCGTTTCGCGGTGGGACAATGCTCGCTGGGTGCCATTCTGGCGGCCCAGAGCCAGCGCGGTATCTGCGCCATCTTGTTGGGTGACGACCCCGACCAATTGGTGCGTGACCTGCAAGATCAATTCCCCAAAGCTGAGATCATTGGCTGCGACGGTGAGTTCGAGCAATTGATCGCCCAAGTAGTTGGCTTCATCGAAACGCCTTCGCTCGGGCTACACCTGCCGTTGGATGTACAGGGTACAGCCTTCCAGGAGCGCGTCTGGCGAGCGCTGCGTGAGATTCCGCCAGGTACGACCGTCAGCTACACGGAGATTGCCGAGCGCATCGGCTCGCCCAAAGCCGTACGCGCCGTGGCTCAAGCCTGCGCGACAAACCACATCGCCGTTGCCATTCCTTGCCACCGCGTCGTGCGTCGTAATGGTGATTTGGCGGGCTACCGATGGGGAGTACATCGCAAGCGTGAGCTACTGCATCGCGAAGCATTGGTTTGATGGAGAGGTGCCCCCATGTCTGAATTTAATACAAAACTTGATCACCTCAACTGGAAGGACATCAGTTTGCAACTTGATGTCGAAGGCTATGCCGTGTTGCCCGGTTTGTTGGGCGCAGAAGTGGCGGGCAATTTGGCGAAGCAAGCCACTGCGTTGGATATCGGTCGAGTGACTTTGGAATCTAGCGATCTGGGGCGCGGTGAGTTGCTGTACTTCGGCACAGACTTGCCGGTACCGCTGGACACGTGGCGCCCGGTTCTGTACCGCCGCTTGGTCGTCATCGCCAACCGCTGGAACGAAACCTTGGGCCTCGATTATCGCTACCCCGCGGAGCTGGATGACTTCTTGCGGCACAACCCAAAAGCCGGTCAAACACGGGGGCAGTCCCATCTGAACAGGCTTGGCGTGGACAACCATGTGTCATTGCATCAGCGCAATGACGGCGAGCATTGTTTTCCCCTTCAGATCGTGGCACTGCTGTCAGAACCTGGTTCGGACTTCGAAGGCGGCGAATTCGTCATGACGGAACAACGTCCGCGCATGCAGTCGCGCCCAATGGTGGTACCACTCAAGTTCGGCGACGTAGCTATCATCACCACAGCTGAACGTCCATTCAAGGGCACCAAAGGCTATTACCGCGTCAACCTCAAGCACGCCATCAGCCGGGTGCGCATGGGTGAACGTATTGGTTTGGAATTGTCATTCCACGATGCATGTTGATACAGGTGGGGCGGATGGTGGCATCGAGTAAGACGTTCACTCTTGTTGGGCCCGATGGTAAGACTTACTTCAGTCTGCTGCCTGGCACCTTCGGAGGGCACCGTGGCGGCAAGCGGTACGGGCGCCTTGATTGCCGCGCCGCGTGGCAGGCGATTGCTCGCGGTGGTTATGTGAAACATCGCGTTTTCTTTGCCGACGAAAGCACCGCAATTGCCGCGGGCTTCAGGCCGTGCGCCGTTTGCATGCCTCAGGAATACGCAATTTGGAAGAAGACCCAGCCCGCTCGGCCGAGTGGTGCCCGAAAAGAGATACGCTCATGAGCGCGTTACTATCCATGTCCGCAGGCGCAGTAAACCTCACGTCGCACGACCTCCCCGAAACCCGGATTGCCGCAACGAATTGGGGTGCCGTCGAAGACTGCTTGGGGCTCGATGGCTTTGCCGTGTTGCCTTCGCTACTAACATCTTCCCAATGTGAAGAGCTCGCGGGCTACTTCTTTGAAGAGACCCGCTTTCGCAGTCGCATCGTGATGGAGCGTTACGCATTTGGCCGGGGTGAATACAAGTATTTCAGCTATCCGTTGCCCGATGCAGTCGGGCGCCTACGCCAGTCGATCTATCCTCACC
>NZ_JBOICG010000440.1:0-10046 GCF_050739995.1 Pseudomonas sp.
CAGCGCGGGGCAAGCCCGCTCACTACAGGTCAACCCTATTTGGGCTTGCGATAGCTGTTGATGATCGCCGAGAAGTCCTTGCCGCCTTCCCCACGCTGGCTCATCGATTGATACAACTGCTGGGCCACGGCGCCCAGAATCACGGGCTGCTTGGCCTGACGCGCAGCTTCGGTGGCCAGGCCCAGATCCTTGAGCATCAGGTCGGCACCGAACCCACCGGTGTAGCCACGGGACGACGGTGCAGTTTCGATCACTCCTGGCCATGGGTTGTAGGTATCGGAACTCCAGCAGCGCCCGGTGGAGCTGTTGATGATCCCTGCCAGCACTTGGGTGTCGATCCCCAGTGCATCACCCAAGGCCATGGCCTCGCTGACGCCGACCATGCTGATGCCCAACAACAGGTTGTTGCAGATTTTGGCGATCTGGCCGGTGCCGACGTCGCCGCAGTGCACAATATTCCGGCCCATCTGCGCCAGCACCGGTTGCAGGGTGGCGAACAGTTCAGGAGTGGCGCCGACCATGAAGGTCAACGTCCCAGCCTGGGCGCCACCGGTGCCACCGGAAACCGGTGCATCGGCCATCACCACGCCTTGCTTGGCCGCTGCAGTGGCCACATCGCGGGCGGTCTGCGGGTCGATGGTGCTGCAATCCACAGCCGGCACGCCTTTGCCGATGCCGGCGAGTACACCGTCTTCATTCAGCCAGACGCTGCGCACATGGGCAGCGGCCGGCAGCATGGTGATGACCAGTTCGGCGCCATTGGCCGCATCACGCGGTGAATCGCTGATGCTGCCGCCCAGTTCAGCCAGTTCCTTGAGTACCGCCTGGTTCAAGTCAAACAGGTTCAGCGCGTGGCCGGCCTTGATCAGGTTGCGGGCCATCGGTGCGCCCATGTTGCCCAGACCGATAAATGCAATCTTCATGGTCGTCTCCCGGAATCAGCGCAGGTTGATGGTGGTGTTGACGCCATCGTTGACCGTGTCGTCATCGAACCAGCGGCTCGTCACGGTTTTGGTCTGGGTGTAGAACTGCACCACTTGTTTGCCGTACGGACCGAGATCACCAAGCTTGGAGCCACGGGAGCCGGTGAAGCTGAAGAACGGCACCGGCACCGGGATCGGGATGTTGATACCGACCTGGCCGACATCGATTTCACTCTGGAACTTACGCGCCGCCGCGCCGCTCTGGGTGAACAGGCCGGTGCCATTACCGAACGGGTTGGCGTTGACCAACGCGATGGCCTCATCGAGTGTGGCGACTTCCAGCACCACCAGCACCGGACCGAAGATTTCCTGGGTGTAGATCTGCATATCGGTGGTCACGCCCGAGAACAGGGTCGGGCCGACAAAGTTGCCTTGCTCGAAGCCCGGCACCTTGATGTCACGGCCGTCCAGCTCCAGCTTGGCACCTTCTTTCACGCCGCTTTCGATCAGCTCCAGGATGCGAGCCTTGGCGCGCTTGGAAATCACTGGGCCCACATCCGTGCCCGCTTCGCTGCCGGCGTTGACCTTGAGTTTCTGCGCCAGCGCTTTCAGATCCGGCAGCCACTGTTTGGAGGCGCCCACCAGCACCACCACTGAGGTGGCCATGCAACGTTGGCCCGCCGCACCGAAACCGGCGCCGACCAGGGCATTGAGGGTGTGTTCACGGTTGGCGTCTGGCAGCACCACGGCGTGGTTCTTGGCGCCCATCATCGACTGCACACGCTTGCCGTGTTTTCCGGCCAGGTCATAGACGTGGGTACCCACGGCAGTCGAGCCAACGAAGGACACGGCCTTGATGTCTTTATGGGTGCACAGCGCATCCACCACATCCTTGCCGCCGTGCACCACGTTAAGCACGCCCGCCGGGACACCGGCTTCCAGCGCCAGCTCCACCAGCAGCATGGTCGACAACGGGTCCTGCTCGGACGGCTTGAGCACGAAGGTGTTACCGCAGGCAATCGCCATCGGGAACATCCACAACGGAATCATCGCCGGGAAGTTGAAGGGCGTGATCCCCGCACACACGCCGATAGGCTGACGCAGTGTGTAGGTGTCTACGCCTCCGGCGACGTTTTCAGCGAACTCCCCCATTTGCAGGGTACCGATGGAACAGGCGTGCTCCACCACTTCCAGGCCACGGAAAATATCGCCCTCGGCATCGGCAATGGTCTTGCCCTGCTCGGCGCTGAGGACGACGGCAATACGCTTGGAATGTTCGCGGATCAATGCTTGCAGCTTGAGCATGATGCGCATGCGTGCGCCGATCGGCGTCAGCTTCCAGGTCTGGAAGGCACGGTGGGCGGCATCAATGGCAGCGTTGACTTCATCGGCGGTGGCAAACGGCACTTTGGCCAGCACTTGCTGGGTGGCCGGGTTGACGATGTCTTGCCACTCGGTGGTCTTGGACTCGACCCATTCACCGTTGATCAGCAACTTGACCTGTTGCACGGAAATATCGGCAGATGCGTTCATGTGGTCTCCAATCTTGTAGTTATGCAGAGACAAGGCGCGTGAATCGCCTTGGGAATGAGGCGTTCGGACTATTTTTGGAGTATAGATGTGCAAATCTCTAATAAGAACGCACATAAAAGCCGGACCAATATGCAAAAAAACATCACATCACTGGGCTCCCTGAACTGGGATGACCTGAAGTTTTTCCTCGAAGTGGCCCGTACCCGCAAGGCCAGCGTCGCCGCCAAGCGCCTGGCGGTGGACTACACCACCGTGTCGCGGCGTATCAGTTCACTGGAAGTGTCGCTCGGCACGCTGCTGTTCGAAAAATCCCGGACCAACGGCTTCGTCCTCACCGCCGAGGGCCAGCGTTTGCTCGGGTATGCCGAATCCATCGAAAGCACCCTGCACATGGCGTGCGAACAAGTCTCCGGCTCCGGCGTCGCGCTGTCCGGCCACGTGCGCATGGGTTGTACCGAGGGTTTCGGCAGCTTCTTTGTCACCCCGCAGTTGAGCCACTTCGTCGACACCTACCCGGCAATCTCGGTGGACATCCTGCCCCTGCCCCACTTCATCAGCCTGTCCAAGCGCGAAGCCGACATCGTCATCGCTTTGGAACGCCCGGAACATGGTCCGTACGTGTGCTGCAAACTGTGCGACTACAAATTGCAGCTGTACGCGACCCAGGAATACCTCGACCAACACCCGCCGATCCGCAAACCCGCGGATTTGGCTGAGCATCCGTTTATCAGCTATGTGGATGATTTGGCGTTCAGCTCGGAGCTGCTGTATCTGGCGAACGTGGTGCCCGGCGCCAGCGCGAGTTTGCGCAGTACCAGCGTGATCGCGCAGTACGTCGCGGCGCAGCAGGGGCGGTCGATGGCGATATTGCCGTGCTTTTTGGCGGCGCAGGACCCACGGTTGTTACCGGTGCTGGGGGAGCAGATTTCTATCACTCGCCAGTTCTGGATGTATTGCCGGGAGGATCTGAGGAAGTTGAAGCGGATTACGCTGTTGTGGGATTACATCAGGGAGGTGACGGAGCGGAATCAGGGGTTGTTGATGGGGGAGACGCGGGAGATGCGGTTTGCCAGTCAGTGAGGGAGACTCGCTCCTGCCCCCACAGTTAAACCGCACTAGCCCCGACTACTTGTGGATGCCGCGCTCGAACGTTCCGCAGAAACTCACCCGCGCTCACCTTGAGCCATTCAATCAACCGAGCAATATCCGGCTCCGACTGCCGCCCGTTTCGACAAATGATGTAATAGGCCGCTGGCGACATCATCACGGGGCTGTTCAGCGCAACCAGCGCTCCGTCTTCCAATTGGTCATACACCAAGGCAGTCCTGCCCAGCGCTATCCCTCCGCCCTGTGTGAGATGAACCAGTCAATAAATCCTTGACTGAGCAACCGCCATCGCGGGCAAGCCCGGCTCCCACATTGGGATGGTGGCGAGCACAAGGTTCAGGTCAGGCACGAATAAGTGTGGGAGCTGGCTTGCCTGCGATGACGTTGGGTCAGTCAGCACATCTGCCGCTGATACACCGCCATCGCGGGCAAGCCCG
This sequence comes from Pseudomonas sp., assembly GCF_050739995.1. Classification (GTDB taxonomy): domain Bacteria; phylum Pseudomonadota; class Gammaproteobacteria; order Pseudomonadales; family Pseudomonadaceae; genus Aquipseudomonas. The sequence continues at coordinate 4,001 of NZ_JBOICG010000440.1, forward strand.
GCTCCCACATTGGGATGGTGGCGAGCACAAGGTTCAGGTCAGGCACGAATAAGTGTGGGAGCTGGCTTGCCTGCGATGACGTTGGGTCAGACAGCACATCTGCTGCTGATACACCGCCATCGCAGGCAAGCCAGCTCCCACATTTGACTGCATTGCAACATTGGAATTGGGTAAGCCCGCTTAGTCCGCGATCACCACAATCGACACCCGTCGATTCTCGGTACGCCCCGCTACCGTGGTGTTCGGTGCCACCGGCTCGCTACTGCCCAGGCCGCGCAGCTGGATATTTTCTTCCTTCATGCCCACACCCGTGAGTACCTTGCCCACGCTTTTGGCGCGGCGCAGGGACAGTTGCTGGTTGTAGGTTTCTTTGCCCGAGGCGTCGGTGTGGCCGTCAACGCGTACGCGCTCGATGCCCGCGCCCACCAGGGCTTTGCCGATGCGTTCGACGATGTCGGTGCTGGTTTTGTTAAGGCTTTCGATGTCGCTGCCGAACAACACTTTACCGGACAGCCCGAACGCCCAGCCTTCATCGGTGAGTTCAAAGCCTTGCTGTTTGAGGACCGCGACTTGGGCTGGGGTCAGGCCTTTGGGTGGGGGCGTCTGGCAGCCGCCGAGGGCAAGGAATGCCACCAGTAAGGTAATAAACATAAAACGCGCGGTCGAGAACAAGGGATCAACTCCTGTGGTTAACATTTGCGGCGGTGGGCTCCGATTCCGCCGTTTGCTGGCCGCCCGAAGACAAACGTTTGGCCTGGTACATCGCCGCATCGGCGGCGTTGAGCAAGGTGCCGGGAGTGGCACCATGATCGGGGTAAATGGCAATGCCGATACTGAGGGACGTCAACACTTGGCTGTCGCCCGGCAGCGGAATCGGCACGTCCATGCTGGCGATGATCTTGTCGGCAATGCGCCGGGCATCTTCGGCCTTGTGCAACGGCGCCAGCAGGATCGCGAATTCATCACCGCCCAGGCGTGCCACCAAATCATTTTCGCGCAGTTGCGCGCGTACACGCTCGGCGACGGCCACCAGCACGGCGTCACCAGCGGCGTGGCCGAAGTTGTCATTGATGTCTTTGAAGCGGTCGCTGTCGAGAAACAACACGGCTACGCGCTCGTTGACCTTGGCCGCACTGCGCAGGGCGCGGATCAGGCGGCCTTCGAAGAACGCACGGTTGGGCAGACCGGTCAGGCTGTCGTGGCTGGCCTGGTGGGCGAGGGTTTCGTTTTCGCTTTGCAGGTGGCTCTGCCAGGCCTCCATTTCACCGAGCAAAGCGTTGAAGTCGCTGCCCAGGCTGTCGAGTTCGGCGATCTGCGCCGGTGGCACGCGACGGTCGAAATCGCGCTCGCTGCGGGCGGCGTGGGCCACGGCGGCAAGACTTTGCAACGGCCTTGTGATGCCCTGTAACAGGCGCCGCGCCAGAAACAACGCGATCCAGGCGCTGAGGGCCGTGCAGATCAGAATGCCGGCCAAGCCACTGAGCAAAAAGCGCAGCAGGCTGCCACCGTGGCCGACCACATGAATGCTGCCCACGGTACGCCCTTGGTGCAGGATCGGCTGGCTGATGGGTTGTTCGAGCAGGGTGTGCGCCAACACCAGTTCAATCTGCGACAGCATCCCGGTTTCCGGGCGCACCCATTGCGCCAGTAGTTTGCCATTAGCGTCGAAGACTTCGGCCTGGGCCACTTCTTCGGTGGACGCGATCAAGCTGAGGGCTTCGGTAGCGGCGGCGCTGTCGTTGAACACCACCGCCGCTTCCACGGTGTAATTGATGGAGCGCGCAATCAGGTGCAGGTTGTGATCGGCGTACACTCGCAGCGCCAGCACACCAAGCAGGGTCAGGGACACACTCGCCAGAGTCACGGCCACCAAGGCCAGGATCAGATGCCCACGGCCGATGACCGAACGCAGGGTCGGCCGCACTTTAACGGTGCTCATGGCACAGGGGCTCGGCGACGGGACAGTTGCAACACACTGGGGTGAATGCGCACGCCACTGCGCGCGACAGAGTCCAGGTTGACCTCGAACGACACCTGTTCGTCGTTCACCCGCAGGCAGAACAGGCTGCCTACGGTGCATTGGTCGCCGCCTTCACTGATGCTGAGCACCGGGTGGCCGATCAACGAGGTAAACAACCGTGTGCGTTCATCAGCGCTGAGTTTGCCGATGTACACGGCGTCGCATGCGCTGACGATATCGGGATTATCGGCCAACAGGCGCCGCACCAGTACCGGACGGCCGGTGGCCTGGGTGGTGCCTTTGATCAGATCGTCGGTGTATTGGGTGGGACCGACGATGCACAGGCGCAGTTGCGCGGGCTCCACCGGCCAACGCGCGTAACTGAGGATACCGAGTACCACTTGGGTGACTGCCTGGGCGCGGTTATCCGCCAGGCTGGGCGATTGGGCCGATGCAAGTGGCGCGAGCAGGCACAGCATCGCCACCAGTAACATGCGTCTCCAGCTCAAACTGCGTTCTGTGGGCGAGACAGCCACGTTCATGCAGCGATACTCTCAGGTTTTTTCAAGGTGATGCCGCAACGATAGCACAGCGGCGGAAAACCCCGTGAAACACGGCTTACGCGGGGTTCGCTATTTTTCCAGAAAAATCCGACAGTTGAATCAGAAATATTTCATGACCCGACAGTCAGTTTATTCAGACACGGCGTCCAGCTCCAGCATCAGTCCGCTCAAGCGCTTGACCTTGCGTCGCACCGCCTCCTCAAACACACCGCCTCGGGGCTCGACCAGACTGAACCAGCGCTTGGCGCGGGTGATGCCGGTGTAAATGAGTTCTTTAGTCAGCACTGGATTCAGGGCATCCGGCAAGATCAGCGCGGTATGGGTGAATTCCGAGCCTTGGGATTTGTGCACGGTCATGGCGTACACCGTTTCCACATCGTTCAGACGGCTGGGCAGCACAAAGCGCACACCACCCTGGCCATCGTTACGTGGGAAAGCCACACGCAACACCTGAGGGCCGCCATCGCTTTCGGGCAGCTTGAGGGCGATACCGATATCGCCGTTCATCAAGCCCAGGCCGTAATCGTTGCGGGTCATCAACACCGGACGGCCCTCGTACCAGGGGTCGTCACCTTCGATCAGCCGCACTTTGCGCAGCGCGGCGGTGATACGCAGGTTCAGTCCTTCGACACCCCAAGGGCCTTTACGCACGGCACACAACAGTTGGAAGGCATCGAAGGCTTGCAGCAGTTGTTGCGCCCAGTGGGTCCAGGCGGGATCTTCCCGCGGAGTGTCCAGGGCTGGGCGCGCGCTGCGCAGCAGGTTGAGATAATAGCGATAACCTTGGGCGTCCCCGCCCTGCCCGTCCAGTACCAGGCGCTCCAGGGCGTGGTCGTGCTCGCCTTTGAGGCTGAGACAGTACAGGTCATCGTGGCTGCGCGCGGCCAGTAATTTACGTGCTTCTTCGGCATTCTGCTGGTTGACCCAACGCGCCAGTTGGCCGATGCCACTGCCTTCACCGAACCGCCGCGAGTAGCGCAGCATCACCACTTGCTGGGCCAACGGGTGGCTGCTGTCGCGGTCTTCCTGCAGGCCGCTGGCGCTGAGGTCTTCGCCGCTGACGGCTTGCAGCCATTGGCGGGTATCCGGGCTGTACCAGCCGGCCTCGGCATCGCGGCACAAATCACCGAGTACGGCACCCGCCTCCACCGAAGCCAGTTGATCCTTGTCACCCAGCAATACCAACCGCGCATGGGGCGGCAAGGCATCCAGCAGGTTGGCCATCATTTCCAGGTCGATCATCGAGGCTTCGTCTACCACCAGCACATCCAGGGGCAGCGGGTTGCTGAGATGATGGCGGAAGTGCCGGGTACCCGGACGACTGCCCAGCAGGCGGTGAACGGTGGTGACCTGGGTGGGGATTTTTTCCCGTACGCTGTCAGGCACGTTCAGCGACAGTACTTGCTGGCTGATGGACTCGGTCAGGCGCGCAGCGGCTTTACCGGTGGGTGCGGCCAGGCGTATGCGCAGCGGATTGCCGACCTCAACGGCCGGAGCCTGCAACAACGCGAGCAAGCGCACCACGGTGGTGGTCTTGCCCGTACCGGGGCCACCGGTAACGATGCTGAATGCACCACGCGTTGCCAGGGCGCAGGCGAGTTTTTGCCAGTCGATCACGCCATCCGGCGGAGGTTGATCGAACAAACTGTTCAGGCGTTGCGGCAAATCGGCAGCGACGGTTTCCTGAATGGCCAGGCGCAGGCGCAAAGCGCTATCGATGCGCCGTTCGTAAGTCCAGTAGCGGCGCAAATACAGGCGTTTGCCGGACAACACCAACGGGCGACTTTGAGCATCCTCACTGCCATCAACCGCCAACGCGACCAAATGACTGGCGGCTAACGTATGGCACCAATGGGCGCCATCCAGGCCGTCAAGCAATTGCGACGGCAGCAACATGGCGCCGGTCTGCAGATCACCTTCTGGCGGCAATGACAGGGCAAAATCCGGCGCCTTGAGGGTTTCGAACAGGTCAAGGCACACGTGGCCATGGCCCAGTTGATGGCTCGTCAGCGCTGCCGCCAGCAGCACCAAAGGATCGGCCTGTGGGTCAAGTTCATGCAGGAAACCGACAAAGGCTTTGTCCAGGGCCCGCAACCAGCCGCGATCCACCCAACGCTCCAGCAACTGCACCAGGTCGGTGGCGCGATCGAGGGGCATCAATTCCTCAAGCGGCAGAGGCGACAGGCTCATAGCAGAACTCCTTGTTCCCAGGCGGGCTCAACCTTGGGCGGGATGGGCTTGCCCTGGAACAGCAGGTCCAGGCCTTCGATCAACTCTCGTGGCGGTCGGGTGAAATACGCACCTTTGCTTGCCGACTGGGTGCCGCGCAGGAATACATACAGCGCGCCGCCGACGTGGCGGTCGTAGTCGTAATCCGGTAGTCGGGCCTTCAGCTGGCGGTGCAGGGCCAGCAGGTAAAGCACGTATTGCAGGTCGTACCGATGTTCCAGAATCGACTGTTCCATGGCATCAACGGTGTAGGCCGAATCGTCGGGGCCGAGCCAGTTGGATTTGTAATCCGCCACGTAATAGCGGCCGGCGTGTTCGAAAGTCAGGTCGATAAAACCCTTGAACATGCCATTGAGCAACACCGGTTCGGCGGCCACTCGGGAGACGCCATTGTGAGTGTACTGGCACACCAGCTTGTCGAGGACGAGCACATCGACTTTATGGCTGGCGAACCAGAACTCCATTTCGATCTGGTAGTGCGCCAGACTGTTGAGCGTGACGAGATCGTTATCTACCGACAGCGGCGTTTGCATCAAATGACCCAGCCAGCCGCTGAGAGTGACGATCCAGCCCTCCCAGTTACGCCGATTACAACGCGCGCCGACAGCCTTTTCGATGGCCTCGGGTGTCACGTTGAAGCCCTCCTCCCCCGCCCACTCCAACAGGCCGTGGAGGAAGGTCCCTGGATTCGGGCCACGTGGGAAACGGTGAATGTCACCGCCGGAAGCCACCACCTCGCGCGGTGCGTCGGGGTCGAGACGTTCGTCGTCGAACAGTTTCTGGGCTTGCGGGCTTTCCGGTGCTTCAAGATTGGCGGCGCTCATGCTGTCGCCGATTCTCAAAGCACTGTAGGAAGCGATCCACCAGTTCTCGGCGGCCTTGCGCTGTGGCAGCAATGGCGCAAGTAAGGTGGCGTCGTTGCGCGGCGGGTGGAACACGATGTCTTGCGCTTCGGGCACGTGGCCGTAGTGGATGGCGGCGCAGCCTTCCTGCAGGTCCAACAACCAGCGCGCCAGCCCGGCGGACTCGCTCAAGGCGGCGCCTGCGCCGAGCAGATAGCCCAACGCGGACAGGTGCAATACCGAGCTGCTGTTGTTGCCACGCTTGAGGTCGGCAATACCCAGCCAGCAGGCGTGCTTGGCGCGGGTCAGGGCGACGTAGAACAAGCGCAGGTCTTCGGCGAGGCGTTCATCGTCGGCCTGGGCGATCAACTCGGCGCTTGGCCGCAAACTCACCTGGGATTTGCCGTTTTCATCGTGGTAATGCAGCGGCAATCGGCTGCCATCCACCGGCT
>NZ_JBOICG010000441.1:0-1689 GCF_050739995.1 Pseudomonas sp.
GGCAGGAACAGCCCGTAGCCATCGCCGACCTGATTGAAGCAGAACAGCACCATCAGGGTGATCGCCGCCGTGGCCAGGGTGTAGCGGGTGGTACGGTTGATAAAGAACACCAGGCCGGCGGCGATGGCGAACATCGATTGCACCAGCGGGCTGGGGAACAGGTCGAACAGTGCCCAGGCCACGGTGAGGCCGATGGCGGTGCCGATGATCCGCTGGCCAAGCTTACGCCGTGTCGCGCCGTAGTTGGGTTGGCAGACGAACAGGGTGGTGAGGATGATCCAGTAACCCTGGGATGGGTGGATCAAGTGCACCATCCAATAGCCGATACTCAACGCCAGCGGCAGACGCAGGGCGTGGCGGAACAGCAAGGACGTCGGCGTCAGTTGGGTGCGCAAGCGTGTCCACATTTCCTTGAGGTTGCGCGGTGAGCGGTCGAGCAGGCTGCTGTCGGTGGCGTCGGCCAGGGCGTCGGGGTTGCTGGCGTCGCTGAGCAGGCGGTCGAGTGTGGACAAGTTGGCCGCCAAGGCCCGCAACGAACGCAGCAGGCCGCGCCAGGCCGGGTTGCTCTGGATGCGCAGGTGCTCCATGGACGCGTTCAAGTCGCCCAGGGCTTCGGCGAAGCTGTCGTCATAGATGAACGGCTGGCGCAGTTGGATCGACTCGGCCAGGGTCTGGCAGGCCTTGCCTTGCTGGCGCAACAGGCGTTGGCAGCGGAACAGCACATCACTGTGGAAGAAGGCTTCGGCCAAGGCGTTGTAGGGGTAGTGGGAAGAGCTGGCGCGTTCGTGGATATCCTGGGCGAGGAAGTACAATTTCAAGTAACGGCTGACTTTCGAGCCTGGCCGACCATTGCCTACACGGTGCAGGATGATTTCCTTCGCCGCATTCAGCGCTGCCACCACCCGGCCATTTTGCTGGGCCAGTTCCAGGCGGCGCGCTTCCACATCCAACTGGCGGATCGGTTCGAACAACGAGGATTTGAGCTTGAGGTAGCGCCCCAGCTCACGGAACAACCGTGCCAGGCTTTGTTGCACCGGCTGATTGGAAAACAGCGCCTGCCATAGCACCGACAACGCGCCATACCACGCGGCGCCGGCCACCAGCAGCAGCGGTTCATGCCAGAAATCCGTGACAGCGCCACCGCGCTGGTCCACGCCGATCATGGTGTACACCGACAGAATCAGCGTCGCCGAGGCAATCGCCCCATAGCGTTCACCCAGGGCGCCAAGCATGGTCAAGCCGAAACTGGCCAGGGCCAGGGCAATCGCGAAAATCCAGGGGTAGGGGAACAGCAGCTCCACCGACAGCGCGGCGATGCTAAAGCACACCAGCGTGACCGCCAGAGCATTGAGACGGCCTTGCCAGCTGTCATCGGTCTCGGCCAGGGCGCTGGCGATAATCCCCAGGAACAGCGGGATCAGCAACGTCATTTCATCCTGATACCAGCACAGCGCCATGCTGCCGGTGAGGGCGATGAATACCCGTACGCTGTAGCTGAATTTATCCAGCGCCCACAGGCGCCGCATGGACTGCTTGAACGAGGTCGATGACATGAAGTCTGGAGCCTTCCGGGGCGATGCCGCTAAATTGAGCCAGTAATGACGCCACGGCAAGCGCGGCGATCACATCTAACAGCAAAATTTTCACGGTCACCACAAAACCTATGTGGGAGCTGGCTTGCCTGCGATG
>NZ_JBOICG010000442.1:0-14181 GCF_050739995.1 Pseudomonas sp.
AGCAAGGCTTCCAGGACCAGTGAGCCATGGGCGCGGGCCAGGCACAGGGCTTCGCGATTCAAGGCCTGCGCCACGTCCAGCTCGCCGCGCAGCAACGCTTGCTGGGTCAGGCCCGACAGGCACATCAAGCGCGAGGTCCAGGCACTGTCGGGCAAGGCCTGAAGCGCCTCCAGAAAATGCTCGCGAGAACGCTCGGCATCTCCGCCCAGGTGCAGCAGCCAACCCCATTGCGCCTGCCAGCGTGCCAGCAAATGGCGCTGCTGCGCCCCCGTCGGCTGCGGAGCAAACCGTGCAAGTTGATCGATACACACACCGGCTTGTTCGAAACGGCCAGCAAACAGTAATGCCGCCGTCACCAGCCCGACCAGTTGCGCCGAGCCCAGCATCAATTCATCACCGTGCTGCTCATGCAGACGCAACAACAGCACGGCATTTTCCCCACGAAACAGATCCTCGAAGCTGAAGTGCTGTAACAGACTCACCGCCACTTCGTACTCTTCGGCCAGCAGCGCCTGTTCAAAGGCCGCCTGCCAATCACGCTCGCCGGTAAACCACTGGCAGGCGCGTCGATGCCAGGAGCGTTTGGCCGGCCAAGGCTCATCACGCAGCAATCGCGCCAAAGGTGGGAATACATGTAGCCAGTCCTGGGTGTCTTCCCAGGGTTGGATAAAGGCACCCAGCGCCTGTAACTCACGCAGGTAATGATCACCGTCACCAAAGCCGAACAGGTGCTCGCACAACCCCGGATTGAAGCGTGGCAAATGGGCCAGCACGCGCCAGGCTTCGGCCAACTCGGGCGGCAAGGTACTGAACAGCTCGTGCTGAAGGTAATCGAGCAAGGTCCTATCGGGATGGCCGTCGCCGAGCAACGCGATACGCACCCCGGCGCACCAACCACCGCTGAACTGCATCACATCGTCGAGGGTGTGCCCGGTATCGAGCAAGGGCTGGATCTCCGCAGCACTGAACTGCAGCTCGTTGCATTCCAACAGTTCATCGTCGAGCAGCAACCGCGGCCAGTTGCACGCCGGGCGCCGCCGTACGCCCAGCCACCAGGTCAGTGCCGGGCTGGCGGCAGTGAGCAGACGGTCAAGCAAGGCGTCCAGTTCGGGCGCGGGCAGGCGGCAAAAGTCATCGAGAAATACCCACCCCGGGCGCTGCCAGTGGCCAAGATCGAGCAACAAGGTCGCCTCGTCGACGAAGGGCAACCCGAGGTTCTGCGCCAGCAGCCGGCAAAAATCCAGAGACGTGAGAACGGCGCCATTGAGAGGCAGCCAACAGACCTGGCACCCCGCCGGTGCCTGCAATGCGCACTCCGCCAGCAGCGCACTCTTGCCGCTGCCGCCGGGGGCACACAGCAGCTTCACCCTGACCGATGCGGCGAGCAACGGCTCGGTCAGGCGCGGACGCAACAGATGATGGGCGGACAGCCGTGGCATGAATCCAAGACGGTCCAGGCAGCGTGTCATGGCGGTCATTGCTGCATCCTGCTTTTTTATTGTTATGCAACCTGACCCCTACCCTAGTCCTGTGGGCGGCGGTTATTGAAGAAGTATTCAGCACACTGATTGACGGGCATGCATAAAACCAAATGTGGGAGGGGGCTTGCTCCCGATGGCAGGGTGACAGTCGACTTATAAGTGACTGATACACCGTCATCGGGAGCAAGCCCCCTCCCACATTTTTATTGCGTTTCAAATAGGCATTATCGAACGCCTTCGGACCTCAACGCCGCCGGCGTGTAATCCGCCGCCTTGGCCGCAAAGCCGAACACGAAGCTGCTCTTCTCTTCGTTCTTCATGCCCAGGGCGATGTAGCGCCCGGCGATGATGTCGTACAGGGTTTCCACGGTATAGGCCGGCACCTGGTGGTCGTAGTAGAACTGCGCGTGGCCTTCGGCGACACGCCACAGTTGGCCACGGCCGTCATAGTGATCCACCAGCGCGACTTGCCAGCTGTCTTCGTCAATGTACATGTGGCGCTTGGCATAGATGTGGCGCTCACTCGGCTTGACGGTGCCGACCACTTCCCACACGCGGTGCAGCTCATAGCGGGTAAGGTCCTGGTTGATATGGCCGGCCTTGATGATGTCGTCGTACTTGAGGGTCGGCGAATCGAGCTTGTAGCTGTTGTAAGGGATGTACATCTCTTTTTTGCCCACCAGCTTCCAGTCGTAGCGGTCGGGGGCGCCGGAGAACATGTCGAAGTTGTCGGTGGTACGCAGGCCGTCGGACGCGGTGCCCGGCCCGTCATAGGACACTTGCGGCGCACGCCGTACACGGCGCTGACCGGCGTTGTAGATCCAGGCCAGGCGTGGTTCCTTCACCTGGTCGAGGGTTTCGTGCACCAGCAACACGTTACCCGCCAGACGCGCCGGGGCCGTCACCGATTGCTTGAAAAAGCTCAGCACGTTGGCCGCCTTGGCCGGGTCGATGTCGGGGATGGCTTGGGGCACTGCCACTTCTTCCTCGAAACGGATCGGCGTGTAGCTGCCGTTGGTCTGCGGGGTGGCCTGGGTGATGATGCGGCGCAGGTTGCCGCCGTGGTAACGGGTGATGTGGTTCCACAGCACTTCCACGCCGTTCTTGGGGATCGGGAACGCGTAGTAACGGTTGCCGGTGAAGTTCTCCAGGCCGTTACCGTCGTTGATGGCGTGCACATTCAAGGCACTGCGCTTGATCGACTCATAGATGTCCGGTGGCAGGTTGACCGTGCGATGGCTCGGGTAGACCGGGATCTTGTAGGTTTCGGGGTAGCGCTTGAACATCGCGACCTGGCCTTCGGAGAGCTTGTCCTTGTACTTGTCCACGGTCGCGGCGGTGATCACGAACAGCGGATTTTCATAGGCGAACGGGTCGGCGAGGAAGCCCTTGCTGTCTACCGCGCCGGCATTCTTCGGGATACCACCGGTCCAGGCCGGGATCGAGCCATCGGCGTTGCCGGCTTTCTCGGCGCCGACCGGGGTCAGGGTCGTGCCAAGCTTGGCGGCTTCTTCGGGCGACACCGCCGCCATCACGTTGGCGGCCAATACACTCAGTGCCATCACTGCAAATAGCTTACGCATAGGTTGTTGTCCTTCCTTAAAACCAGATCAGAAGTTCACGCCGAAGCTGAGGGCGATAAAGTCGCGGTCGGTCAGGGTGTTGTAGTCGCCGCCAAAAAAGTCGGTGTAGCTCAGGCTGGCGGTGTAGGTGTTGCGGTAGTCCGCATCCACGCCGACGCTGATCGCCTTGGCACCTTCGTTGAAGATGCCGTTGGGGCCATAGCCACTGACGTCATGGGACCAGGACAGGTTGGGCTTGAGGTTCACCCCGGCGAACACGTTGTTGTAGTCGAGGATCGCGCGGGCGCGATAACCCCAGGAGTTGGCGGTGACAAACCCATCGGTATCACCTTGGTAGCCGTAGGCGCCGAACACCGAGTCGCGGCCATAGCGCAGCTTGGTCTTGGCTTCCAGTCCGCCGACATGCACGTAGGCCGCTTCGCCCACCAGGGTCAGGCGTTCGGCACCCAGCACTTGGTCGAAGAACTGGGTCATGGTGCTTTGGATCTGGGTGATTTCCTTGCGGCGGTAGCCAGAGTTGTCCGAGCCAAATGAGCTGCGGATCGGCGAAGCCGTGTTGCCGGCGATCGGGTTGACCAAGGCCAGGGTCAGGTCAGTGGTATTGAGTTGCACCGGCGCATTCGGGCGGTAGCTGATCTCTCCGGTCCAGGCCGTGCCAGTCGGCAACGTGGTGGAGAAGCTGGCGCCATACAGGCGAATGTCTTCCGGGTAGTCGAGGTAATACTGGCCGCGACCGAGCATGGTGCTCTGGGCCAGCCCCGCGCCCGAACCCGGTGCAATGGCGTTGGCGGCGTTGACGATACGCCCGATGGTGGCCAGGTTGGTGTTGGCGGTAATGGTGCCCACCGTCGGTGTACGGCTGTGGTAGTTCATGAAGTACAGGCCGTATTCGGTGTCATCCCCCAGCCAGCGCAAGGCCGCGCCGAACTGGCCGCCATCGCGGGCCTCGCGGTCTTTGGCGCGCTGTACCACCACGCCTTCGCGGGTGACTTGGAAGCCCTGGCCGAAGGCCGCCGCCACCGGTTGCAACGGCGCAATCGCCGGGCTGCCAACGGTGTAGTTGTTATTGCAGCCATGGGCGACCACATCGTTGCCGAAGAAGGTGCCGCAGTTATCCACCACGGTGTTTTCCCAGTTCAACTGGTAGAAGCCTTCCACAGAGAGTTGATTGGTCAGGCTCTGGGAGGCGAACAGCATGTTCACCGGGATCAGCCCTTCCTTGATTTCCGCACCCGGCCGGCGGAAGGCCGAGACGTCGATGGGGTTGATGCTGTTGATCGAGTTACCGATAAACGTACTCTCGCCCCAGCTCACCACCTGCTTGCCGACACGCACGGCACCCGGCAGGTCACCGATGGAATAGTTGTGATACACGAACGCATCCAACAACTCATAGCCGGAGGAACGTGCCCCTTCATCGCGGTGGTTATTGCTGATCTGCTTGAATTCGCGGTTTTCGTCCTGCAGCTCGAAGTCGTACCAGTACTTGCCGCGCACGAACACGCCGCTGTCGCCGTACTTGAGCTCCAGATCGTGAATACCCTTGAAGATCTTGGAGAAGGTTTCGCCCTTCTTGAAGTTCAGCCGCCCGTCATCCCCGGTGGATGCCTGCCCCGTACCGCCGTTGGAAACGCCCACCAGCTTCTTGTCGGCATCGCGCATGCCCCAACTGGCGCCGACCGATAGCGAAGAATCGAATTGCCCTTCGATCTCGCCAATGTTGAACGAGACGGCCTGGGCCTGGGCACAGCAGCCCAATGCAACCGCCGCGGCGAGCGCCTGTGGCGTGAAGATGGCGCGCATTGTTGTTTTTGTCATGCGTCTTCCCCGGTGAGTGACAGAAGACCCCACCCTACTGCCACCCGTCAGGAGGGATAAGCGCACCAAGGAGGTATTCGTGTTGTCGCTCGAAAGGATGAATGGGCGCGCTGGCCGGGCTTCGCGGCGAACCATGGATTGGGTAGATGGCGGGTTATCAGGGGGATGGATGGCACGCCGAGTGACTGTTGCCAATCCGGTAACAGTCCTTGTCCCGATCTGCTATTACTCATTTTGTTACAACGGACTATTCTTACTGGGCTTTCAGGGCAAACCGCCCGTTCCCACCTTCGGGAAAGAAGCTGATTTTCGACAGCTTGATCAATGTATTCAATCTGTTACCGGTGTTCACTGACGTTGATTTGTCGCTCCTTGATCCAACGTCTTACTTCGGCCGCTGCGTTTGCAGCGGCCTTTTTTATGCCCGCAATAAAACGGGGCGCCCTCAGCGCCCCGTGGAATTCAATGTTTTTTAAACAACGATCAGAGGCTGAACTTCTGTAAGTTGGCCATCATTTCCTTCAACGCCTCGATATTGTCCTTGGGGTGGGCGGCGCCTTCGAAGTCGCAAATCTGCGCCCAGTGCGCCGCCACATCGTCCGGCGAGAAACCGGCGTCAGGGTCAAAGCCCACGCCTAAACTGCGCTCCCAACGGGTTTTGCCAATCCAGCCACCGCCCACTTCGAATAGCCCGGAGGTTTCCTGGCAGGCTTCGCTGCCCAAGTACACCACCAACGGGCTGACCAACTCCGGCTTGAGACGCTCGAACACCTGCGGCGGGATCAGGCCTTCAGTCATGCGCGTACCGCCGGTGGGGGCAATGGCGTTGACCAGGATGTTGTTCTTGCGCCCTTCCAGCGCCAGGGTGCGCGTCAAGCCATACAAGCCGAGCTTGGCCATGCCGTAGTTGGACTGGCCGAAGTTGCCGTAGATGCCTGAAGTGGACGCGGTGAAGATCACCCGACCATAACCTTGCTCACGCATATGCGGCCAGGCGGCGCGGGTGACTTTGTAGGCACCTTCGACATGCACCCGGTAAACCAGGTCCCAGTCACTGTCTTCCATTTTGTGGAACGTCTTGTCGCGCAGGATACCGGCGTTGTTCACCACCACATCGATGCGGCCGAAGGCGTCGAGGGCGTTCTGTACGATCTTGTCACCGTCGGTGACGGAATCATGGTTGGCTTCGGCAATGCCGCCCGCCGCACGGATCTCAGCCACCACCCGATCCGCCGCCGAGGCGTTGGCACCTTCACCTTGCGCCGAACCGCCCAGGTCATTGACCAGTACTTTGGCCCCATGTGCGGCGAACAACAGCGCATGGGCTCGGCCCAACCCACCGCCTGCACCGGTGACGATCACGACCTTATCCTGGAACTGCACTGACTCACTCATACCGAACTCCGCGGGTGACAATGGGAATGTATCGAGTGTCAGGCACACAGCCTCGGGTCACAATAAAGTCGGCCGAGGCTGAATGGTGCACGATAAGGCAGCAGGATGATTGCACCGTTCAGGAATAGGCAACGCGCGACGCCGACCGACCAATACACTCGCGAAACGCCAAGTAATGCTTGAGCACCAACACCGGCGCTTCGATCTGCGGGTAATGGCCGATATTCGCCAGCAGCACCGTATCGGCGTGGGGCACCAACTGCTGATAACGTTCCACCATATGGGCGCCGGAGATGGGGTCGACTTCGCCATCAATCACCCGCAACGGCACCTGCTCACGCTGCATCGCGCCCACCCAGCGCTCACGCAGGCGGCGGCGTTGTGGAACGTAAGCAATCAATTTGTGCAGGATGCGGGTGCCGTCGTTGGCGTTGATCAGGCTCCAGAAATCATCCAGCGCACTTTCACTGGGCCGCGTGCGTGGGCCAAAAATCTGATTGAAGCTGTTAGCCAGCGCATTGCGTCCAAAGGCTCGAGCGATCATCCAGCCGAGCGGGCTCAACAATAATTTCTGTACCAAAGCCGCCCGATGGGTTTCCGGGAACAGCCCGCCATTGAGGAACACACAGCTGGCCATCTGAAACCGGCCTTCGTAATGGCGAGCCAGTAATTCCTGGGCGACGCTGTCGCCATAGTCATGGGCCAGCACGTGTACCGGCCGCTCCACGCCCAGGTGTTCAAGCAACGCCTGCTGCAAATCCGCCTGCTCCAACAGGCAATAGTCGTGGTCCAGCGGTTTGGCCGAGTCGCCGAAACCCAGCATGTCGCAGGCAATCACCAGATTGCGCTGGGCCAGGGGCTGCCACAGGTAATGCCAGTCCCAACTGGCTGTGGGAAAGCCATGGATCATCAACAGCGGCTCGCCCTGCCCGGCCACCCAATAGCGAATTGTGTGGCCACGAAAGACGAACGCCTGGCCACGTTTACGCCAGGCACTGAGCGGGATTTCGGCGAGAGGCATCAGCTTTTATACCCAGGATCTTGCAGGTCCAATTTACGCAATAGCGCCGGCCAGGCCAGCGCACCTCCCATACCTTGGGCGCTCTTTGTGACAGCTGCCACCATCGCCTTGGCCCCGGCCAGAATCTGCGGCTCGATGGCAATCAATTCGACGCCACCGTTTTGCGCCAGCACCTGGATATCGCAGGCGCGCTGGAAGGTGAACATCATCAGGAAGGTGTCGGCGATGGTGCTGCCACAGGTGAGCAGGCCGTGGTTGTGCAGCATCAGGAAGTTGCTTTCGCCCAAGTCGGCCTGTAGGCGGGCCTTTTCCTCGTGGTTCAGCGCCACGCCTTCATAGGCGTGATACGCCAGGCTCGACAGCACGAACAACGATTGCTGGCTGATGGGCAGTACGCCCTGCTTCTGCGCAGATACAGCCACACCAGCAGCGGTGTGGGTGTGCAGTACGCACACCACGTCGTGGCGCACTTCGTGGATGGCGCTGTGGATGGTGTAGCCGGCAGGGTTGATCTCGTAGGGGCTGTCCATCCGCTTGTTGCCGGCCTGATCGACCTTGACCAGGCTCGACGCGGTGATTTCGTGGAACATCAGCCCATACGGGTTGATCAAGAAATCTTCGGTGCCCGGCACCTTGGCCGAAATATGGGTGAAGATCAGGTCATCCCAACCATGCATCGCCACCAGGCGATAGCAGGCCGCCAGGTCAACACGGGTCTGCCATTCGGCAGCGCTGACCTGGTCTTTGACATTCTGTGGCGTTTGAACGGGGGCTAGGCTCACGGCAACGACCTCCTTGGCGCACTTCTTATATTTTTTAAGTGAAGGGCCAGTCTAGTCAGACGTCGTGGCAGGCGGAGTTGCCTTGGCAGCCAGCTTGATGACTGAGCGAGTCAGCCATGAGAATAGTACAAATCGTGTCAGAGAAGTACCGCCATGCGAAAGCTGCCCAGGCCTGGCTAGCGTTGTTGCGCGAGTTTCCGGTCAACCGCGCAGTGCAGTGATCAATTCGGCCAGCCACGGCTCTGCGTCGGCCTCCGGGGTCACGCTTTCGCTGGCGTCCAGGCGCAGCATGGGCAGCACTTCGCGCACGCCCAGTTCGCCGAACAGCTCGCGCATTTGCTCGCCACCGCCGCAGAAGGTGTCGCCATAACTGGCGTCGCCCAGGCCGATCACCGCGCCGGGCAGGCCACGCCAGGCGGCTGGCAGTTGGTCGCGAATAGTCGAATACAGCGGCTGGAGGTTGTCCGGCAGCTCCCCCATGCCGGTGGTCGAGGTCACCGCCAGGAACGCTTCGGGGGCAAATGCCTGCACGTCGGCCAAGGTGGCGCGCGGGTTGTGCCAGGCTTCAAAACCGGCCGCGTTAAGGATACCTGCGGCGTGGCGGGCGACTTCTTCAGCCGTGCCGTACACCGAGCCGGAAAGGATGGCGACTTTCATCAATCTGATCCTGTAGTTGAGCGAAAGCGTGGGATGTTAGCAGCTGATGGAATTTTTTCAGCGCACCCCGTGCAACATTCAAGACTTGCCATAGACTCCAGACTTCAAAAACAAGCCATGGACCGCTCAATGATTAACGCCAAGCTGATGCAAATGGTCGTCAACGCTTCCAACGACGGTATCGTCGTCGCCGAACGCGAGGGCAAGGATAAACCGCTGATCTACGTCAACCCGGCGTTCGAGCGCCTGACCGGCTATACGCTGGACGAGATCCTGTATCAGGACTGCCGCTTCCTGCAGTCGGGCGACCGCGACCAACCGGCCCTGATGGCCATTCGTGAAGCCCTCGACAACGGCGGCGCCTGCCGGGAAATCCTGCGTAACTACCGTAAGGATGGCACCCACTTCTGGAACGAACTGTCTTTGTCGACGGTTTACAACGAGGCGGACAAGCAAACGTATTTCGTCGGTGTGCAAAAAGACGTCACGACTCAAGTCAAAGCCCAGCAGCGTGTGGCCCTGTTAGAAGCCCAAGTGGCCGAGCTTAAAGACGAGTTGGCGGCACTCAAGGCGACGAGTGGATTTAACAAACTGTAAAAAGTGCGGTCTTTAGAGCGATAATGGCTTTTTAATGCCTCACCCTTGAGCTACATCAATGCACCGCGACGCTCTTCTGACGCAGGACGAACTGGATTTCATCCAGGACATGCAACATAACCCGCAGCTCAACCTGCGGGATGCTTGGTCGAGCCTGACGGTCAATGGCGGTGCACAGATTCGCGATTTGCTTACGCGGCTGGTCGCTCATGACCACGTCACCATCCAGGCGCAGTTCGATAACCAGCAGCTCACCTTTCCCCTGCAATTGGTTGAAGATGAGTTTCATGCGGTGCATTTGCGCCTGGGTGTACCAAGCATTTTCGAGGATGGGCCGATGATCCGCCCTTGGCGCCTGGCCCTTGAAGCGCCGGTGCCGCTGGAGAATGTGCGTGGCAATCCGGGCGCACTCTGGGTGCATGAGGTGTCATTCAAGGGTGTACTGGTGGAGTGTCGTGGCCGGGCCAAGCCGCCGAAAACCTTTTCCCTGTGGTTCAGCCCGTCAGGCTACGAACGCATTGCCCTGCGCGGCACGCTGGAGCGGGAAACCGCCCGAGGCTTGTTCGCTTACCGCCTGAACCAGAGTGACGCCGATGAAATCGAGCGCCTGCGCCAGTTCATCCTGCATCAACATCGACTGGTCCACCCCCACGTACACGCCTGACTTCAGGTATCGAGCTGACCACCGAGAAACTGCTGCAAGCGGCGCTGCATCAGGCGCCCCTCACTGCCCAGGCAACCGACGGCGGAACCTGCCAGCTCTTTCTGCGCCAGGTCCGATGCGGCGCCCGCCAGCAATAATGGGCAATCCAGGGTCAACGCCAGGCGATTGAGTCGGCCTGGCAGATCATGGTTATGGGCATGGTTGGAAAAAATGACCAATGCCTGGGGGCGAATCTTTTCACAGACCAGCGTCAATTCATCGAACGGCTGCCCCAACCCCAGCACTTGTACGGCCAGGTCGTCCCGACTCATCAACAGCGCTGCCACCAGCAGTTCCAGTTTGCGGCACTCGCCGGGAATGGCTGCCAGTAATACACGGGGCGCAGGCGACAGCGTTGCGGCTTGCAGGCGCAGGAAGGTATGGATGCGCAAAAAGGAGTCGAAAAACAGCCACTCACTGGCCTGACCAAATCCCCCTGGGTGCCGCAACAGTTTGCTCCAGAGGGGCATCAGGATGTCCTGGAACGCCACGCTGAGGGGGTAGGTTGCGAGAATCTGGCCATACAGGCTTTCCAGTTGGCGGTCGTCAAACGCACTGACGGCGTGCAACAAACGTACACGCCATTGTGAAAACTCACTCCCTTCGACGGCGCCCCGCTCAGCGCGAATCGCTTCGGCCTGTTAATCATCGCGGGCGAGAATCTTGCCCACCTTGCTGACCGCGACGCCTCGCTCGATCCAATCGAGAATGCGATTGACGGTTTCAATATCGGCTTTTGAGTAGAGGCGATGCCCACTTTCGGTGCGCGCTGGCTGAATCAGGCCATAACGGCGCTCCCAGGCGCGCAAGGTGACCGGGTTGATGCCTGTCAATCTCGAGACTTCACGAATCGGAAACAGCTTATCTGAATCGGCCGTATCTAGCTGCGAAGTTCCATCTAACGGAGCTGTAATCACGGGCATTTTGAGCAAAAAACCAACGGTGACTGGGCGCTCATTTAACGCCTTTAGAGCTGTCTTTTTCAAGGCCTGCGCACTTCAGACCAATGCCACTGGCGTATTTCTTTAAAACAGGAATAATCCTTGCCTGTTTTTTCCACGTAGCTGCAACACCCCCGCAGCTTCGTTCGTGCGCCACCTACCCGGTTCAGTGCACTCGTCTATTTGGAGATACACAATGTCTACCTCCCCCGTCACCTTGATGGTTGCGCGTCGCGTGGCCAAAGGACGCTACGAAGAATTGATGGCTTGGCTGCGCGAAGGCGAGCAATTGGCCACCGACTTTCCCGGTTATCTGGGCTCCGGCGTGCTCGCACCGCCGCCTAACGATGACGAATTCCAGATCATCTTCCGCTTCGCCGACGAAAAAACCCTGCATGCCTGGGAATTCTCCGCGTCACGCAGTGCCTGGCTGGGCCGTGGCAGCGAGTTGTTCGCCAACCCGTCCGAGCATCGCGTCAGTGGTATCGATGGCTGGTTCGGCGCCGTGGGCGCACGTCCCCCACGCTGGAAACAGGCCGTGGCGATCTGGTTGGCGTTTTTCCCGGTCTCACTGCTGTTCAACTTTGGCCTGGGGCCGCTGCTCAGCGAGTTGGATCTGTTCAGCCGCGTATTGGTCAGCACGGCGGCACTCACGCCGCTGATGGTGTACTTCTTTATCCCGTTGTCGACTCATCTGCTGGCGAACTGGTTGCATCCCACGCCACCGCGCAAGGTCACCGAAGCGGCCGCGTGAGTACAGGGGTGGCCGGTCGCTGGTATAGTTTCAACCTGCCAGCGATTTGAGCCCCCCATGACTGCAACCAACGCCCCGATCCTGATCACCGGTGCCGGCCAGCGTGTCGGCCTGCATTGCGCCGAGCGCCTGCTGGATGAAGGCCATTCGGTGATCTTCAGCTACCGCAGCGAGCGCCAAGGCGTGACGACGCTGCGCGAACGTGGCGCGATCGGCGTGTTTGCCGACTTTTCCAGTGAAGCCGGGATTCTTGCCTTTATCGCAGAACTGAAGACCCACACCGACAGCCTGCGCGCAATCATCCACAACGCTTCGGCGTGGATCGCAGAAACGCCAGGTGACGAAAGCCAAGCCTTCCACGACATGTTCAGCGTGCATATGCTTGCGCCGTACCTGATCAACCTGCATTGTTCAGACTTGCTGCGACGCTCGGCACCTGCCGATATCGTGCATATCAGCGATGATGTGGTGCGCAAGGGCAGCCGCCAGCACATCGCCTATTGCGCCACCAAGGCCGGGCTCGACAGCCTCACGTTATCGTTTGCCGCGCAGTTCGCGCCGCTGATCAAGGTCAACGGCATTGCCCCGGCGATGGTGATGTTCAACGAGGGCGACGACGCGGCCTACCGCGCCAAGGTCCTGGCCAAATCGGCAGTGGGTATTGAACCCGGGCCAGAGGTGATCTACCAGAGCGTGCGTTACCTGCTGGACACCCCCTATGTCACCGGTACCACCCTGACCGTCAACGGCGGGCGGCATATCAAGTAAGCCGTTTGTGAGGATGTTGTATGACCTTATCCCTGCCCCACCATTACCGCGAGATCCTCAAGGACTTGGGCGAAGACCCCGAGCGTGAAGGTTTGCTCGACACCCCCAAACGCGCCGCCAAGGCCATGCAGTACCTGTGTCACGGCTACGAGCAAAACCTGGATGAGATCGTCAATGGCGCGCTGTTCGCGTCCGACAATGACGAGATGGTGATCCTCAAGGATATCGAGTTGTACTCGCTGTGCGAGCACCACCTGCTGCCCTTTATCGGCAAGGCCCATGTGGCCTATATTCCAACCGGCAGGGTGCTGGGTCTGTCGAAACTGGCGCGCATCGTCGACATGTACGCACGACGCCTGCAAATCCAGGAAAACCTCACGCGGCAAATCGCCGACGCGATCCAGCAGGTCACCCAGGCCGCCGGCGTGGCGGTGGTGATCGAAGCCAAGCACATGTGCATGATGATGCGTGGCGTGGAGAAACAGAATTCAACCATGAACACCTCGGTGATGCTCGGCGCGTTCCGCGAATCGAACACCACGCGCATGGAGTTCCTGCAACTGATCGGACGGAGCAAGTAGCAATGCCACAACTTCAACCAGGCATGGCGCGCATCCGGGTCAAGGACCTGTGCCTGCGCACGTTTATCGGCATCAACGAAGACGAGATTCTCAACAAGCAGGATGTGCTGATCAACCTGACGATCCTGTATGCCGCCCAAGAAGCCGTGCGGGACAACGATATCGACCACGCGCTGAACTACCGCACCATCACCAAGGCCATCATTGCCCATGTCGAAGGCAACCGCTTCGCCTTGCTGGAGCGCCTGACACAGGAGCTACTGGACTTGGTGATGAGTAACGAATCGGTGCTGTACGCCGAAGTCGAAGTGGACAAACCCCATGCGCTACGCTTTGCCGAATCGGTGTCGATTACCCTGGCGGCCAGCCGCTAACTCCCCCTGAATCTGCGTGAGCCTTATGAACGACCAACAACGCCTCGAACTCGAAGCCGCCGCCTTCCGCCGTTTGGTGGCACATCTGGACAGCCGCAAGGACGTGCAGAACATCGACTTGATGAACCTCGCCGGCTTCTGCCGCAACTGTCTGTCCAAGTGGTACAAGGCCGAGGCCGACGAGCGCCAGATCGAACTGAGCCTCGATGACGCCCGTGAAGTGGTGTACGGCATGCCGTACGCCGAGTGGAAAGCCCAATACCAGAAAGAAGCCAGCGCCGACCAACAGGCGGCGTTTGCCAAAGGAAAAACCCATGACTGATCTGAACACCTTGCGCGCCAGCCTCAACAGCGGCGAACACGTTTTTGCCGACACCCTGGCCTTTGTGGCAGCCGGTTACGATTATCAGCCGCAAGCCTTCAGCAACGGCGATGTAGAAAACGCTGCTGGTCAGAATGAAGGATCGTGCAAAACCCTGGGCCTGGCCCTGCTGGAAGGCCTGAGCGACCAGGAAACACTGCTGGCGTTTGGTGAGCATTACCGTTCGGTGGTGGCAACGCCGGAAGGCAGCGACCACGGCAACATCCGTGCACTGATCGCCCATGGCTTGGCCGGTGTACGGTTCACGGCCCAACCCCTGACCCACAAGTCCTGAGTCAAACACAAATCAAAAATGTGGGAGCGGGCTTGCTCGCGAATGCGTAGTGTCAGTCGCCATATTCATC